>JAGPHI010000098.1 GCA_018055565.1 Oscillospiraceae bacterium
GCTCAAGTATGACACCGAGGACGGCGTAATTGCATGGATGCAGGAAATTCAGCGGCAGGTGCGCTCGTATATCAGCGCCTATAAAATCGAGCTGGATATGGGCGTTTACGTGGTAGAAGGCGACTCGATTGCCATCGACATGCTGTGCGACAGAGCCAACATTTCGCGTGCCATCGCAAAAAAACAAAACGACGAATTTTATCATTTTTTTAAAGAGAAAAACCGCATCGACATTTTAAGCGAACAAGAAATTGAAAATGCGATGGAAGCGGCCATACAAGGGAAAGAATTCTTGGTGTATTTGCAGCCGAAGATACGCCTTTCGTCTGAAAGCGTGGCGGGCGGCGAAGCGCTGGTGCGCTGGGATCGCCCAGGCAAAGGCCTTGTGCCGCCAAACGATTTTATCCCGCTATTTGAAAGAAACGGCTTTGTGCGCAAGCTGGATTTATACATGTTCGACAGCGTATGTGCCATTATGGAGCAGTGGATTAAAAACAATATCGGCAAGCACATGGTGCCCATTTCGGTAAATATTTCGCGCGTGCATCTGTCGGACGCGCAGTTGCCGCAGCGCCTTTTGGCAATT
The DNA here is from genome assembly GCA_018055565.1 of Oscillospiraceae bacterium. Lineage (GTDB taxonomy): Bacteria > Bacillota > Clostridia > Oscillospirales > Ruminococcaceae > JAGPHI01. Next base: position 587 of record JAGPHI010000098.1, read on the forward strand.
GCCAATCGGCATAATATCCCGCCGAATCTTTTGGAGATTGAGCTCACCGAAAGCGCGGTATTTTTGGACGGCGAAAGCATGATGGTGATGATGCAAAGCATCAAGGACGCAGGCTTTTTGGTGTCGATTGACGATTTTGGCTCGGGCTATTCCTCGTTAAGCGCGCTTAAGGATTTGCCTGTGGATTTTGTGAAAATTGACAAAACATTTTTGGATTGCGCCGTAAACGATACAAAAGGCGGCAAAATATTAGAAAGCATTATCAGCATGACAAAGTGGCTGGGGCTTGTTACCGTGGCGGAGGGCGTGGAAACCGAGGAACAATGCGCATTCTTGCGCAGCGCCGGATGCGATTTGGTGCAGGGGTATTTTTACTCTCGGCCAGTGCCCGTGCAGGAATTTGAACTATTGATGCAGGCAGAGCAAATTATCGGAAAAACGCAGGCCTAACGTGATTGCGCAAAGGCTGCGTGTTTGGCAAAGGGCTTTTGGGGCCGGCTTTACGCACACGCAAAACGCGCGCGCTAAAGCCGGCTTTGATGCCTTTATAAGGCGTGCCAATGCAAACGGGCAAGGCGCCAACGCAAAGGGCACAAATGCAAGAAAAAGAGGGGTGTTACCATATGAACCTTTTACAAGAAGCAAAAAGTATGCAAAAAAAAGACCCTGCCGCAAAAAGCCTTGCGCAGGTGCTGCTATTATATCCGGGCTTTCACGCGCTGATTTTTTATCGCGCCGCGCATTATTTGTATAAACACAAGCACTTTTTTTTAGCCCGCATGTTTAGCCAGTGGGGCCGCGGCTTTACGGGCATCGAAATTCATCCGGGTGCCACTATTGGCGAGGGGCTGTTTATCGACCACGGCGCAGGTGTTGTTATTGGCGAAACCGCAGAAATCGGCGCTAATGTAACGCTGTATCACGGCGTAACATTGGGCGGTACCGGCAAAGATAAGGGTAAGCGCCATCCCACCGTGGGCGATAATGTGCTGGTGGGCGCGGGCTGCAAGGTGCTGGGGCCCATTACCATTGGGGCAAACAGCCGCATCGGCGCAAACAGCGTGGTGCTTTCGTGCGTGCCCGCCAATGCCACGGCCATTGGCATTCCGGCGCGCGTTGTGAAGGTAAACGGCACAAAGCTGCACGCCAGCGAGGATTTAGAGCAGCGCGATTATCCCGATATTGTATACCAGCGCCTGTGCGAACTGGAAACAAGGCTGCATCATTTGGAGCTGGAGGAATAAAAAAAGTTTGCATATTGGCCAATAATAGCCTCGGTGCTGCTGGCGTTTATTATTTATAGCATTCTTGATTGGCGCAAAACGCAGAAAAAGCATACTTTGCAATTCAAAAATGCTTTTGGTAAAGTGCCCGAAAATCACTATCGCAGCACCCTTGCTGCAAACTTGTGGGAAAAGCTGTGCACAGCAAAGAGCGAACATGCACCGCCGCACAAAAGGGGCAGGTGGACGATATCACATGGAACGATTTGGACATGGACGAAGTGTTCGAGCGCTTAGATAGCACGCTGACCGACATTGGCCGCGAGCATCTGTATGCTGTGTTGCGCAATGGCACGCAGGCGCAAGAAACGCTCCTTGCGCGAGAAAAGCTGATGGATGCGTTTGAAAACGAGGCATTACGATTAACGATACAGCGCAGTTTATCTCGCCTCGGGCACCGCCCCGGCGCGGATTTGCCGGCGCTATTATATAGCGCCGAAGATTTCAGCCTGCCCAACACAAAGCATTTGGTTTTCTTTGCGGTTTTGCCGTTTGCGTCTTTGCTGCTATTGCCCTTTGCGGTAAAAGCGGGGACGATTTGCTTTGCGCTTTGACGGCCTTGTACATCCGCTTTTGCATGAGGCAAAAGCAAACAGCGCCGAAATAGCAAGCGGATGGCTGCTCACAGGCTCTAACGCATCGGGTAAATCCACTTTTATTAAGGCCATTGCCATCAATCTGATTTTGGGGCAAACCATCAACACCTGCACAGCACATAATGCTGTGTATTATCCTGCGCCGGTGCTTACCTCTATGGCGGTAGCGGACAGCGTGATTTGTGGTGAAAGCTATTTTGTGGCAGAAATCAAATCCATGCGCCGCATTGTGGACGCGGCGATGGGCAATGCGCACTTTTATTGTTTTATAGACGAGATTTTAAAAGGCACCAATACATCCGAGCGCGTGGCGGCATCGGCCGCGGTGCTGCGCTATCTTGCAGGCCGAAGCTGCATTTGTGTGGCGGCTACACACGATATCGCCCTTACCGATATCTTAAAGGATATCTATTGTAATATGCATTTTAGTGAGCAGGTTACCAGCGAAGGCGTTTCGTTTGACTATTGCTTGAAAAGCGGCGCATCTAAAACGCGCAATGCGATTCGGCTTTTAGAGTATTATCAGTATCCAAAGGAAATTACCAGCGAGGCAAACGCGCTTTGCAAATAAGCCCGCAACAGTTGTTTGCAATCTGCGCAGAAAACCAGTATAATATTTACATAATATACGCTGGCAGCCTCAAGAAAGGAATGTGCAGTTTGAAAGAATGCTCTTTCAAACCGCGTTTTGTGTTTTGCACGCCAAAGCGGTGCATTTGGCAAAGCCAAAACGGCACAATCCCACAAGAAAGGAATGTTAATATGGCAGAAAAAAAACCAATGGTTTCGCCCGAACGCAAGGAGGGCAACGCCAAAAAGGCAGCGCTGGAAACCGCGATTGCCAACATTGAAAAAAACTATGGCAAAGGCGCCGTAATGAAGCTGGGCCAAAAGGTTACCATGCAGGTGGACGCGATTTCCACGGGCAGCCTTTCGCTGGATTTGGCGCTTGGCATCGGCGGCGTGCCGCGCGGGCGTGTGGTGGAGGTGTTTGGGCCGGAATCCAGTGGTAAAACCACGCTGGCGCTGCACATCTTGGCCGAGGCGCAAAAGCTGGGCGGCGAGGTGGCCTTTATCGACGTGGAGCATGCGCTGGACCCTGTTTATGCAAAGGCGCTTGGCGTGGATATCGACAGCCTTTTGGTCAGCCAGCCCGACACGGGCGAGCAGGCACTGGAAATTTGCGAAGCGCTTGTGCGCAGCGGCGCAATTGACGCAATCGTGCTCGATTCGGTGGCGGCGATGGTGCCGCGCGTAGAAATTGAGGGCGAAATGGGCGATGCGCATGTGGGCTTGCAGGCGCGCTTGATGAGCCAAGCGCTGCGTAAGCTGACGGGCGTTATCGGCAAAACCGGCACGGTGGCTATTTTTATCAATCAATTGCGCGAAAAAGTGGGCGTTGTATATGGCAATCCCGAGGTTACCAGCGGCGGGCGCGCGCTGAAATACTATTCCTCTGTGCGCATCGATGTGCGCCGCACCGAAGGCTTGAAAGATTCTTCGGGCAATTTTATCGGCAATCGCACACGCGCCAAAGTAGTGAAAAACAAGGTTGCACCGCCGTTTAAAGAGGGCGAGTTTGACATTATGTTCGGCGAGGGCATCTCAAAGGTAGGCGAGCTTTTGGATTTGGCGGTACAGCTCAACATCGTGCAAAAAAGCGGCGCATGGTTCAATTATGGCGAAACGCGTCTTGGCCAGGGCCGCGACAATGCCAAAACCTATCTTTTAGACAATAAACCCCTGTTTGACGAGATTGAAAAAAAGGTGCGCGATGGCGCAGACGCGCTATATGCAGGCAAAAAATCTTCTCGCGCAGCGGCGGCAGCGCTTAGCGCGGCTTCTGCCCCCGTAAAGGCGCCCGCAGGCAAAGCGGACGATATCGACATTTTGGTGGAAGACGAATAAACTGCGCCTGCACGCATTGCAAGTGCGCATTTGCGCACATTGATTTGCGCAAATATATTGTAGGTGGCTTTACCGCATGACTGTTATTACCCGTATTTCCAAAACAAAACAAGGGCGGTTCGCGCTGTTCAGCGAAGAAGGGTTTCTTTTTTCGGTGGACGGCGAAACGCTTTTGAAGCACAATGTCAGCGAGGATACGGCGCTGTGCGACGAAGCACTTTGCGCCTTGCGCGCTGCAAGTGATACGCGCAAAGCAAAAGACAAGGCGCTGACCTATCTTTCCCTGCGCGATTATGCCAGCCGTGAGCTGTACGACAAGCTTTGCTTGCGGTTTGACGGCGAAACAGCCGCAGCAGCCGTGGCCGAAATGTGCCGCCTAGCGCTAATTAACGACGCGGCCTTTGCGGTGCATCGTGCCAAATATCTTGCAGGGCAAAAAAAATCAAAGCGCGAAATTGCGCGCGTTTTACAGCAAAAAGGCATTGCGCGCGAGGATATTGCAGCGGCGCTGGAGGCGCTTTCGTGCGAAGATTGCGACGCGCTGAACGCCCTGATTGAAAAGCAATATGCGGCAAAGCTGGCGGCGGGCGGGCGCGATAAGGTGATTGCCGCGCTCATGCGGCGCGGCTTTGCGTATTGCGATATCAAACGCGCGATTGCGCCGTTTTTATGCGATGATAGCAGCGATGACGACATGAATTTTAACGATACCGGAGAGTGTGAATGAAAATAGCGATTATTTCCCTGGGATGCCCCAAAAATCAGGTGGATGCCGATGTGATGTGCCATGCGCTTTTAAGTGAGGGGCAC
>JAGPHI010000099.1 GCA_018055565.1 Oscillospiraceae bacterium
GCGCGGTATCGCTATTTGCGGAAAACTGGTCAATCAACAAGAAAAACTGCTCTTGCTGGGTAATGTAGGCTTTTAAACAGTCAAAATGATAGCGCCCGTGCTCATCAAGGCGCGCTATCGGCACTTCATCTAACAGTATTTGTATTTCGGCAAGGCGCGCTTTGAAAGCGCGCAAATTTTGCAAATCCAGCGCGGCGTTGCGCTTATGTGGATGGTCGCAAATGCCATTGGCCGCGCGCGGCGGGCGGCTCCAAATGGCACTGTCTTGAATGTTTGCATACAAAAGCGCAATGGCTTTTACCAGCGAGGGGCCATAAAACCCCCATAAATCATTGGCAAATTTTTCAATCATCACGTTGATTGAAAACTCGGGATGATAATACGCTTCGCTTAAAAACGAAAAATTGAGCGACGCTGCCCACCACGCACTCAGTGGCCGCCAAATCGAAATCACGCCTTTGCAGCCCGCGTTTGCGGCGGCGGCAACCACGGCTTTGCCAATATGCGGCTGCACCCACAAATTGCTTTGCCAGCGGGCGTTATTGGCCATTTCGTCGTCCAAAAGATACACAGCGCCCCTGTCGCCCAAAGCTTCCACCCAGGCAAAGGCATGTTCAGGGCCGTTTAAAAGCGCCGCGCTGCCGTCGGGCATCGGCTTTTCGGCATCGGGGGCTGCGTGCCCGCGGTGCATCAGCGTGATATCGGGGCGCACGGCCTTTATCGCATCGTTGATGCGCGTCATCACGGCCACGGCGCGCGGCTTGTCTGCACAGCGCCAATCGCATGCGGTGTCAAACAGGCAAGACGGCCACGGCCCCAGTATCGAAATGGCCGTATGCGCGCTAAGATACGCGCAAAGCTCGTCCAAATATGCGTCCAGCGCCGCATCCTCTGCGCGGCAAAAATGCTTTGGTGCAAGCGCGTGCCCCTTCTCGCGCGAGGCGCCGGGCGCGGGCCCTTCCTCCAGCCAAAGGCAAAGCTCGATGCCGCGTTTTTCTAAATGCGGCAGCAAGGTAGCCTCCACCTCGTCCCAAAACACGGCCTCGGCCCCTGCGGGCGCGGTGCCTTTGCGATGATATGTAGTAAACAAAAGGTTATAGCCGTTTTTGGCCATAAAATCAACGCTGGCAAGCACGTCCGCCACTGCCTTGCCCGTGATGCCGTACAGGCAGATGCCGCGGCTTTCCACAAAGGGATTTTCGGTAAATAAGCCCGATTCCAACGTTTTTCGGCGCACGGTGGGCACAATTTGTACCGACGTTTTTGAAAACCAAAACGAACAGCCCAACATGCGCAGCAAATGGTAAACGCCGTGCAAAACGCCGCGCTCCATGCGCGAGGTGATGCGCGCGCCTTGCTCGGTAATTAATATCTGATAGCCGTCGTGCCGCAAAACAGGAGAATTGCGCACCTCCAGCAAAATTTTTGTTTCAGGTTTTTTGGCGTCGAAATCCAAGCGATTGAACATCGCAAGTAAATGCGATTTCAGCTCGTCGCGTGCAAAATCCATGCACAGGCCGCCGCCTTTGCTTTCCACGGCAATGCTTGCGCCACAACTGATTTCCATTCGGCCTTCACCCCTTTGCGTACTGTAAAAAAATGTATAATTCCGCGATTTATTTTCTATTGCGGCCTATTACATATCTTACACGATTTATATGCAAAAAGGAAGAGGGTAAAAAATTTGTTATCAGTTAGGCAGAAAAAAGCGGCGCTTATCCCAGCAAGGTTTTGGCCAGCGCGCGTGCCGCATACACCCCTGCTGCGGTGGCCTCCTCCAGCGTGTTGGCGTGCCCGCCCACCTCAATTAATAGGCTGCCGGTGCTTAAATCTTGATTGTAATAGCGATAATCGAATAAAAATGGCCGCGTAAAGCCGGGATACAGCGCTTCCATTTCGCTTTGCCAGCGCGAGGCAAAGCGCAGGTTTTGCTTGCAATTGGGCAAATTGCCGTTTTTGTTGGCACCGCAAATCAGCATCACCTGTGCCACGCTTTTGCCGTCTATTTCCGTAACGGGTTTTACGCGTGTGCCGTCGTCTTTTTGGATGGCGTCGCGGTGCACATCCAGCACCACTTTAATAGAGGGATATTGCTGTAAGTATTTGCGCACGGTTTCGTTGCTGCGCGCATAGCTGGCGGTGTAAGACGGATAATCGTGCAAGGTGGTGTCTTGCACGGTGTTGATGCCGGCGGCGTTTAATTCGGCGGCCATTGCCGCGCCAACGGATGTCATATTCAGCGACATATCGGTGGTGCGTGCGGTGAAATCGGGGCTATACCACGGGTCGGGCGTGAGCTGATAGGTTTCGGTGGCGTGGGTGTGCACAATAAGCACCTGCGGGTTTGGGCTATTGGCCTCAATGGCAAATGGCAGCGGCTGCATAAGCTCTGCGGCCACCTCGGCGCGCGGCAACGCAGTGCAGTTTTTTACAGTGGAATTGCCGCACGGCAGGTAAATATCGGTAGTGCCCTGCGCATAATGCGCCGAAACAATGGGCAGGCTGCCCGCGGGCATTTCGGCGGGCGGGGGCGCGCTTTGCGGCGGCGCAAGCTCTTCGGGCGTGGGCATCTGCGTCCAAAAGCCCGATGCGTAATCGTCTTCATCCAGTGTTTGGGCGGCGGGCAGCGCTTGGTCTTGCGGTATGGCGGCATCCAGCATGCGCTTTTCGGCGGCAAGCGCAGCGCCCGGCGCGCATAAAATGCCGCCCACACGCATTGCCGCCTGCGAAAGCGGCACATGCTGCGCGGCTTTGGCAGAGGTGGCAAGCGTTGCAAGCAGCACAAAGCCCAGCGAAAGCACCGTTAAGATGGAATGTTTTGCACGCATGTTTATCACCTCTTAGAAAAAAGTATATGTGCCTGTACGGTGATTAAGACATTAAAAAGTGCAATTCCCCTACCGAAAGCGCCGGCTGCAACGCGCGATTGACAGCAAGGCTTAAAAGCGCAGCCGCCCGCTGCACAATGGCGTCAATGTCTTTTGGCGTTACCAAAAGCGCTTCTTTGCCTTTTGCGCAAAGGCTTGTCACCGTGGGCACGCCCAGTGCAATTACCGGCACGCCCAGCGTTTTTTGCGAAAGCGGCGGCGACGCAGCGGGAAACAGCCCCGCCGAGGAAAGCTGCACGCTTTTTCCTAAGCGCGATGGCTCTCTGGTGCAAAGGCTGTCGATGCAAATCACGGCGGCGGGGGCGGTGGCGCGGATAGCACCGCGCAAAAGCTCGGCGGTGGCAATGCCACTCATGGCGGCAACGCCCGGACACAGCACGGCAACACTGCGCAAAAGCGGCAAATCGGCATCGGCTTTTGCATTTTTTTTCGCTGCATCTGCCGCTGCGCTTTTGGCATTGCGCGGGGCTTTGCGAGGCGTTTCACCTGCGGCACTACGCGTGGCAATTACTTTATCGGCGGTAAATGGGCCCAGCGCGTCTGCGGTAACGGCGCGATTGCCAATGCCCACCACCAGCACGGTGCCAAATGTGGGCAAAAGCGCGCGCAGCTGCCCCGAAACGGCTGAAACGGCGGCTGCGTTTTTATCGCTGGGAAACGCAAAATCCGGCAAATCTAAGGTAATATAGCTGCCGGGTGCGCGCCGAAAGCCGCTGCGTGTAATATCCACGCGCGTTAAGGTGATGCCCTCGGCGTGCTGTGTGGAAAGCGCAATGCCCTCGGGCACGCTTTTGCGGCGCTTGGGGTAAAGCTCGGCGGCAATGTCGGTATAAGAGGGCAAGCGTATCGCTCCTTTATCAGTTATAATAAAAAATAGTTTATCAGCAAAAGTGTGCACAGCGCAAAAAGCGCGCGCCCTGCGTTTGCATGCCAGTTTGTGCCGCGCCACACGTTTTGGCGCGGTGTCATCCGTGTGCTTTGCGGCCATTTATCAGCGGTATAAAAAATAATGCTTGCATTGACGGCAAAAAAATGGTATTATAAATTGCACTGTTATGGGTAGCAAGGAGGTGGTATGATGCCTAACATTAAATCGCAGAAGGATCGCGTTATCCAAAGTGAAAAAGAAGCGCTGCATAACAAAGCTATTAAGACCAACCTGAAAACAGTCGTTAAAAAGGCAAACGCCGCCATTATTGCCGGCTCTGCTGATAAAGACGATGCTGTTAAAGCCGCAACCGTAACCATTGATAAAGCAGCCAGCAAAGGCGTGTTGCATAAGAACACGGCTTCGCGCAAGGTTTCTCGCCTTGCAAAGCGCGCTAACAAAACAAACGCGTAATATGGGCCTGGCCCGTTATTAAGAGCATTGCCGTTTCGGCAATGCTCTTTTGTTTTGCTGCGATGTGCGCTGCGTTTGCGCGGGCAAATGCTTGCGTGCGGCATATCCGCGCATAGGCACGAAAGGCCAAACTGCTTTTGTAAAGCTTCAAAGGTTAATCGGAAAATCAGCAAAGGGTAACTTGCAAAGCAACAAAGGGCAATTAGCAAAGCTCAATCAGCAAAGCTACATCAGCTTTGGTCGCGGCTTTTTGTAAACAGCGCCGCAATAAAGCCCGCCACCAATGACGCGCAAATGCCGCCCGCTGCCGCCGAAAACCCGCCTGTCAGCGCGCCCAAAAGGCCGTCTTTCACCACTGCGTCGATAACGCCCTGCGCCAGCAAGTGCCCAAAGCCCAAAAGCGGCACAGTAGCGCCCGCGCCCGCAAATTTGGCCAGCGGGTCATACAAGCCCAGCGCCGACAGCACAACGCCGCTTACCACATAAATAACCAAAATACGCGCGGGTGTCAGCTTTGTGTAATCAATTAAAAGCTGGCCGATAACGCAAAGCGCACCGCCCACAACAAAAGCCCAGAAAAAATTCATGCTCGTTTCCTTCCTTTATCTTGTTTCGTTTAAGTGTTTAGCGTGCCTCGTGCGAAAGCTCTACTAAATGCGCGATGCACGGAATGCTTTCGCCCTGCAAAAAGGTGGTTTGGCTCATCAATGCGCCCGTGCTGAGAAACAATACACGCCCCAGCGTGCCGCGCCGCAGCGCGGGCAAAATGTGGTTTGCAAGCACAGCGGCGCTGCACCCCGCGCCCGAGCCGCCAGCCTCTACCGTTTGTTTTTCGCGGTCAAACACCAATAAGCCGCAGTCGTCATGGCTTTTTAAAGTAACGCCCTCTTGCGCGAGGATTTCTTTTAAAAGCGCGCTGCCCACCATGCCGAGGTCGCCCGTATACACC
>JAGPHI010000100.1 GCA_018055565.1 Oscillospiraceae bacterium
CGCGGGCAAACGCTGCAATCGGGTTTTGCACGGCGCGTTTACCGCAGCGCAGTGTTGCGATATTCGTTGGCGCTTTTGTTTTCCAGCTTTTTAAAAATGCGCGAAAAATGCGTTACATCGGCAAAGCCCACCGCTTCGCTGATTTCCCATATTTTCAAGGCAGGGTTTTTTAAAAGCTCTTTTGCGTGTGCGATACGCACGCCGTTTAATAAATCTGAAAAGCTTTGATTGGTGTTTTTGGCAATCAGTTTCGAAAGATGCCACTGGCTTACATATACCTTGTCGGCCACGTCCGTTAGCGTAAGCTTTTCGGCATAATGCTCCTCGATATAGGCAATGGCATTTTTGATAATAAAATTTTGTGCACAATCGGTGGCCTCGGCCGTGGGCTGCGCCTGTGCGCCGCCCAAACACTGCACCATGTAAGCCAGCGCATCCTCCAGCTCGCTAAATCTGCTGGGCTTTAACACATAGCGCATTACGCCAAGCCCAATGGCGCGCTGTGCATAATCAAAATCCGGATAACCGCTTAGGATGGTAACCATCATTTTCGGAAATTCGCTGCGCACAGCGGCTATCAACGCAAGGCCGTCGGCGCCGGGCATGCAAATATCGGTAAATAAAATATCCGGCTTTTTTTCGCGAATGATATCTTGCGCGGCAAGGCCGTCGGCAGCCGTTGCCACCACCTCGCAATCATATTTTGCCCAGGGCATCGTGCGCACAAGGCCGTTGACTATGATATCTTCATCGTCCACAATCATTACCCGATACATTCGTACATCCCCTTTCTTTGGCGTGCTTATATTGCCAGTATAGCATTGTTTTTTCATTACATCAATGCCGAAAAGCACCTTTATATGGAAATTTTGGTAAAATTTTTTCTTTGTGTATTAGCAAAATTGCCATGTGCCGCATGTAATAGAGAAGAAGTGTGAAAAGGGAGGCGGCGGCATGGAGGTTTTGCGCGTGGAGGGCGTATCAGAAAAATACCAGGCGGAAAACGGTGAGGTAACGGCGCTGGAAAACATCAGCTTCACCGTGAACAAAGGCGAGCTGGTATCGATTGTGGGGCCGTCCGGCTGCGGCAAAAGCACGCTGCTATCGGTTTTGGCAGGGCTTTTGCGCCCATCGTCGGGGCTGGTGCTCATCAAGGGCGAGCCTGTGACAGGCGTGTCGCCACATATCGGCTATATGCTGCAAAAGGATAATCTGCTCGAATGGCGCACCATTTTTGCAAATATTTTGTTTGGGCTTGAAATCCGCCACGCAAAAACCGACGAAAACGTGGCGCGTGCCGTGGGGCTTTTGAAAACCTACGGATTGTATGAATTTCGATACAAATATCCCGCGCAGCTTTCAGGCGGCATGCGCCAGCGCGCGGCGCTGATTCGCACCTTAGCGGTAAACCCCGATATTTTGCTTTTAGACGAGGCTTTCTCGGCGCTGGATTATCAAACGCGCCTTACCGTAACGGATGATGTGTACCGTATTTTAAAGCAAGAGCAGGTAACCACCCTGATGGTAACGCACGATATCCCCGAAAGCATCAGCATGGGCGACCGCATTTTGGTGCTTTCAAAACGGCCTGCGCATGTGCAAGAAAGTATGCAAATTGATTTTGGCGCGACACGCACGCCCCTATCCTGCCGCGCAAACCCGCTATTTAGCCAATACTTTGACCATATTTGGAAAGAAATGAGCGATGCATAAAGCTTTTCGCCTTTGGCGTGCACAGTTTGCAGTTTCCCAAACATGCAAGGAAAGGAACGCGATTATGAACAGCCAAGATTTATCCCCCGAGCGCTCGGCATATCTTGCGGGCAAAAAACAGCGCACGCGCGCCGTGCATCTTTGTCAAATTAGCGTATTGGTGCTGTTTTTTGGCCTTTGGGAGCTAACGGCACGCATGGGCCTGATTGACAGCTTTATTTTAAGCCAGCCCACGCGCATTATCAAAACGCTGGCAAACATGGCGGGCAACCACCTTTTAATGCATTTGGGCATTACGGTATATGAAACGCTGGCGGGCTTTGTGTTGGGCGCGCTTTTGGGCACCATTATTGCCGTTATTTTATGGTGGAGCAATTTTATTTCGCGCGTATCGGAGCCGTATTTGGTGGTGCTGAACAGCCTGCCAAAAATTGCGCTGGGGCCGGTGATTATCATTATTGTGGGCGCTGGCACCGAAGCGATTATTTTTATGGCGCTTGCCATTTCGCTGATTGTTACGGTGATGGAGATGCTTTCGGGCTTTCGCAGCACGGATCGCGACTATCTGTTAATGGCGCGCACCTTTGGCGCAAGCAAAGCGCAAATCTTTTTCAAAATTGTGCTGCCCGCCAATATTAACACGCTGTTTAACAGCTTAAAAATCAATATCGGCCTTTCCCTTGTGGGTGTGATTGCGGGCGAATTTTTGGTTAGCAGTGCGGGGCTTGGCTATTTAATTGTATATGGCGGGCAAGTGTTTCAGCTGGACCTTGTGATGGCAAGTGTGCTGATTTTGGCGGTTTTGGCGGCGCTGATGTATGAATCGGTTGTGCTTTTGCAGCGCTTTGTAATCGCGCGTTTTTTTGGCAAATAGGGACGGTGCAATCGCGAAGGCACTTTGCACACCTTGCTTTTACGGCCTTTTGCAAGGGCTTGTAAAAGCAAAGCGGCAAGCGGTTTTGCAAGCTGCTCTGCATTGGCGGCGCGGGTGTACGCAGCACGCCAATGAAACCCTTTTGTATATTAAAGAATGAGGTGGGTAGGTTATGAACAATGAAAAACGGTTCAAAGGCAAGGCACAACGCCTTGTGGCAGCGATGCTTGCAGTGGGGCTTGCGGCGGCGTGCTTTGCAGGCTGCGGCGCAAAAAAGCAAGCCGACACAGTGCGCGTGTGCGAGGTGACACACTCGATTTTCTACGCGCCACAGTATGTGGCCATTGCAAAGGGCTTTTTTGCCGAGGAGAATATCAATATTGAGCTGTCGAACGGGCAAGGCGCCGACAAGGTGATGAGCGCCGTGCTTTCCGACAATATGGATATTGGCTTTGCAGGCCCCGAGGCAAGCATTTATGTGTATAACGAAGGCAAAGAGGACTATACGCAAATTTTTGCCCAAATGACCAAATGCGACGGCAGCTTTTTGGTATCGCGCGAGAAAGACCCCGCGTTTGATTGGAAAAAGCTTGCTGGCAAACACATTTTGCCGGGGCGCAAAGGCGGCGTGCCTTACATGGCGCTGGAATACGCCATGCGCAAAAACGGGCTTGACCCCGCCAAAGACCTTACAATGGACAATTCCATTCAGTTCGCCTTGATGGCGGGCGCGTTTACGGGCGGCACAGGCGATTATGTAACCTTGTTTGAGCCGACGGCCTCTACCTTAGAAAAAGAGGGCAAGGGCTACATCGTAGCAAGCGTGGGCGAAGAAGCGGGCGAAATGCCCTACACCGCCTATTTTGCCAAGAAAAGCTATATCGAGAAGAACAAAGATTTAATCAAGCGTTTTGTGAAAGCCGTTGCCAAAGGCCAAAAATGGGTGAAAGAGCACAGCGCCGAGGAGATTGCCGCCGCCGTGAAAGAGCAATTCCCCGACACCGACCCCGCCATTTTAACCAGCGCGATTGCGCGCTATAAAGCCATTGGCGCTTACAGCGAAACCCCTGTGATGACCAAAGAAAGCTTTGACCTTTTACAAACGGTGATGACCGATGCGGGCGAATTAAAAGCCACTGCCCCGTTTGAAAAGATTGTTGATAATTCCTTTGCCAAATAGCAGCTCCACACAAAAAGCCGCGCCCCTATGCCAATGTGCATGGGGGCGCGGCTTTTGTGTATTGTAAAGGGGCTTTATCGCACATCGCTTATAAAGGGGTTTACCATTGAAGCGCGCATCAACGGCTTTTCAGTAAAGGGGCGCGTTTTTCCACGCTTTTCAGCGTAAAATATAAAAGGCCAATGTCGATAGGCAGCTTGATGGCGTTTTTTAAAAGGCGCACGCCCAAAAGCGCAAAAAAGCTTTTGCCGTAAAGCATATATAACCAAAGCGGCGTCATGCACAGATTAATCAGGCACACCGCCGTAACGCAGGCGGCTATGGTTCGCGGCAGGGTGACGCGCCGCTGATAGAAAAACGCGCCGTATAAAAAGCCCAGCACCAGCTCGTTAAGCGTAAAGCCCGGAAAAAACGCGCCGTTTGGGCGCAAAAAATAGCCGATTAAATCCGCCGCCACGCCCGCAAGCCCCGCCAGCCACGGCCCGTATAAATACCCGCACACGCCCGCCGATAAAAACGCAAAGCCAATTTCCAGCATGGTGCCAAGCGGAATCACCAGCTGATTGAGCACCAAATTAACCGCCGTAAGCATGGCCGCGCCCGCAAGGCTGCGCACGCGCCGCATTTCACGCGCCGCATTTTTTAAAAATTGCATAAAAAAACCCTCCTATTGTACTGTGTGTAGCTACATAAGGAGAGCATGCACCGCTAAAAAGCGGCGGCGCGCCGATATGTAGCAGCGGGATGCGAGGCCTGCACCGCAAGATTGCACTTTTCGTCTGTTTTGCAACTCCCCGTCAAAACAGCACTGCGGGCAACGCACAAGCACTTTGCTTGCGCATCGCCCAACGCGCGGGCCTCTACTCTGCTTTTGTTCTTCTTATCATAAACCGAATGCTAAAAATTTTCAAGTGCTCAAATACAAAATAAGGATGATTTTTTTACTGCTTCGTGGTACACTAAAGAAAAGCGCGAGGCCGTTTTACTTGATATAAAACGCGCACAAAATTTTCCGCACGTCATCGGCACGCCGTGCAGCTGCGCTGCTTTATGCGCCATTTTGCACCAAAGGCCGATGCATCACACAATGATAGGAGAAGAGGAAATGCAGTTTTCAAAAATGCAGTATACCCGCCCGCCCTTTGCGCAGCTTTGCGCCGAATTTGATTCCTTACAGGCCAAAATCTCCGCTGCCACTTCACAGGGGGAAGCGCTTTCGCTTTTTTGGCAGTACGAAAAAATTTGCGCAGGGCTTGCCACCGCGCGCACTCTTGCCGAAATTCGCAATACGATAGACACCACCGACGCATTTTACGAGGCAGAAAAAGCCTTTTACGATGAAAACGGCCCGCTTTTAAGCGAAAAAAGCTTGGGTGTTTGCCGCGCCCTTTGCGAAAGCCCGTTTCGCG
>JAGPHI010000101.1 GCA_018055565.1 Oscillospiraceae bacterium
CAATTTATTGCGTATGGCATTGGCAAAAAGCCGTGGACAGTGCGTTTGTGCGAGGCTATGGGTGCGCTGCGCGTATGCTGGACAGCGCGGGAAAACAATGACGCCGCCGCACTGGGCGAAGAAAACGACGCCATCATCTTTGAATATTACGCCCCTGCCGTGCGCTTTAAGTAACGGTTTGGCGGCTCTATCGGCCAACCCATAAACCCAAAAACCCCAAAAACTGAAAAAGCAGCCATCAATTGTACAATTGATGGCTGCTTTTTTGTGTACATAATTGTTTATTTATGAAACCGAATTTGGCAGATATCATCGCCTCTTGCAATGGTTTTCGGTAAATCCAGCACTGCGCCATAGCTTTCGCCGATGCCCCTGTCGCCGCACATGGCAATATCGCACAAACGGCTGATTTCGTCATCGGTGCAGCCCTGCTTTTGCCACGCTTTTACCAGCGGGCAATAGTGAAAATCAATCGACAGCTTGTCGTCGGTGGATTCCACGATTTTCATGTCAAACACCATGCGCGCGGGCAAATTAAACAAGGTTTTGCGCAAGCCCTTTAGGCTGTTGGTGCCGCCCTTTTGCACAAGGCCTTTGCCTTGATACAGGCCGCAGCGGTGGATGGCCTCGGGGGCAAAATCCTCCCATGTGAGGTTTTTCTTTGCGGCTTCATCCACCAAAAGATACATCCACAAGGCGCGATGCTCCAGCTGCTCGCGCACGGCCACGATAACGGGGTTTTTGCTTTTCGGTTCGTTTGTAATCATCGGTCTTTCCATCCTTTTCTGTTATTTTTACGGCTTTGGGTAAACCCGTGCCGCATTGTTATATAGCTAGGTTTCTATCAAAGCGGGTATTTGCAAAAGGCTTTTTACCACATGCGCGCACAGCGCATCGGTTTCGCTTGTGGAGGCATCCAAATCCGGCACCATCACGGTTTTGCAGCCTGCGGCAGCCGCAGCGCGCACGCCATTATAGGAATCCTCTATGGCCATGCAGTTTTCAGGCGCTTCGCAAAGCGCGGCCGCTGCCGTTTCAAATATTTGCGGATGCGGCTTCGAATGCGTAACCATATCGCCACAGATAATGGCATCAAAATATGGTTCAAGGCGCGTTTGACGCAAATTTTCTAAAACACGCACGCGCGGGGACGACGAAGCCAGCGCAATTTTGATTTTGTGTTCCCGTAAAAATTGCAACAATTCCGCCGCGCCCTCTTTGATGGGCACCGCAACGGCCAGCGCTGCATCCATCTGCACATGCGCGGCGCGATGCATCGCGGCAAAATCAAAATCTGCGCCAAAAAGCTCTTTAAAAACGCGTTCTCCGTTAGCAAAGCTGCCCCCGCGCAAACGCGAAATATGCGCCGGCTGTATCGGCACGCCAAATTGCGGTGCCAGCGCAAGCCACGTGCGCTCGGATAAGCGCTCGGTGTCAAACAGCACGCCATCCATATCAAAAATTACTGCGTTTATCTTCATCGTTTAAAATTCCTTACTTAAATCATAGGGCGTGTTTTGATATACATAATAGTTCAGCCAATTGGTATACAACAGATTTGCATGGCTGCGCCAGCGAAATAGCGGCGTATTTGTGGGGTCATCGTGCGGATAATAATTTTCGGGCACGGAAATGGCAAGGCCTTTCTCTACATCGCGCTTATATTCTAAATGCAAAGTGCCCCTGTCGTATTCGGGATGCCCCGTTACAAAAATTTGCCGCCCGTCTTTGTTAGAAAGCAAGTACAGCCCCGCTTTATCGGATTTGCATAAAACCTGCAATGCATCGCATTTTGCCACGGCCTTTGCATCCACCTCGGTATGGCGCGAATGCGGCGCATAAAACACCTCGTCAAACCCACGCAAAAGCGGGCAGGCGGGGCGCAGCACCTTGTGCTCAAAAATGCCAAACACCTTTTGCGGTAAAGCGCGCTTTGTGATGCCGTAATGATAATATAGCGCGGCCTGCGCGCCCCAGCACAGATGCAAGGTGGAATATACCTGCGTTTTGCTAAACTCCATAATGCGGCAAAGCTCGGCCCAATAATCCACGTCCTCAAAGGGCATTTGCTCCACGGGCGCACCTGTGATAATCATGCCGTCAAAGCGCTCGTGTTGTATCTCGTCAAAGTTTTTGTAAAAGGCGGCCAAATGCTCGGGCGCTGTGTTGCGCGCGGTGTGCGTGCCTGTGTGCACAAAGGTAAGCTCCACTTGCAAAGGACTGTTTGCCAAAACGCGCGCAAGCTGCGTTTCGGTGGCAACTTTGGTGGGCATCAAATTTACCGCCACAATGCGCAAGGGGCGAATGTCCTGCGCGCTGGCGCGCACCGCATTCATCACAAACACATTTTCTTTTTCCAGCGTTTCACACGCGGGCAAATTTTTAGGCAAAATTAACGGCATGCTAGGCCCCCCAATATTGTTTTGCGGGCGGATGGTATCCGCCCCAATTTTAGATGTTAGATGATAGAGATAAGAGGTCAGAGGTTAGAATAGGGATACGGCGGGCGGATATGGAATCCGCCCCTACGGATTAACGTTCTGCGTTTGCGGGCGGATGGTATCCGCCCCACGTTTAGATGGTAGATGATAGAGATAAGAAGTCAGAGGTTAGAATAAGGATGCGGCGCATCGCGCGTTTAATCGTTTGTAGTGATTTGCGGGCAGATGCATCATCCAACCATTCAATGTGAAAAATTTCGCATTTGTGATGTAGGTGCGGATTCAATATCCGCCCGAAAATTGGCCACACTACGCATCTGATTTCTTACCTCTACTCTCTAATATCTGGCCTCTAAATTCCTAAATCCCATTCTCCGTTTGTAAAAATGCGCACGGTTTCGCCGCTTTTGGTAATGCCCGTAATGGTCATATCCGCACTGCCCACCATTACATCCTCGTGCACCACGCTGTCGTTTACGCCTTTTTCCAAAAGCTGCGCGGTTGTCATTTCGGTGCCGCCCTTTACGGTGCCGGGATACGCCGCGCCAAACGCAATATGGCATGCGGCGTTTTCATCAAAGAGCGTGTTGTAAAATAAAACGCCCGCGCGGTTGATGGGGCTTGAAGCCGGCACCAACGCAATTTCGCCGATGCTTCTTGCGCCCTCGTCGGTATCTAAAAGCTGCTTTAACAATGCTTCGCCCTTTGTGGCCGAAAACTCTGTTACGCGGCCATCCTTAAAGGTGACGGAAAAGTTTTCAATCAAATTGCCATTGTACACATAGGGCTTTGTGCCCTTAACTACGCCGTTTGTGCGCGCTTTGTGCGGCGCGGTAAACACTTCTTCTGTGGGGATATTGGCAATAAATGCATAGCCCTCGGGCGTTTTGCTGGAAGCGCCTTCCCACACTGCGTCATCGGCAAGGCCGATGGTAAGGTCGGTGCCGTTGGCGCTTTGTAAGCGCACGCTGTCGAGCTGCAAAGCGTTTAACTGATCTTTATACGCTGTGGTTTTTGCCACATGCGCCTGCCACTCCCGCACAGGGTCGCCATTGGTTACGCGGCACACGCTGAAGATGGTGTCCCACAGCTTTTCCACGGCGTTTTCCTCGTTTGGATACACCTTTTTGGCCCAAACCTCGCTGGGGATTGCCACAATGCACCACTGGATTTTATCGGCCATTGTATAGCAGCGCCATGCCTCGGCAGCGCGAGAGGCCGCCACATTGGCCTTATCCACCTTCACGGCATCAAGCCCCTTGTAAATTTCGGGGTTGCGCGCAGTAATCGACAGCATGCACGCGCCGCCCTCGTCCTCGATATAATCCAAAAACATGCGCTGCGACCAGGGCTTTATATCCTCCAGCACGTCCACGGCGGTGTGCTCCATTTGTATGCGCGAGAGGTTTTCATCGTTATAATGCACCACCACGCGTTTTGCGCCCGCGGCATAGCCCGCAATGGCGCACATGCGCGCAAACTCTGCGCCTTCGATGGGCGCGCGGATAATCAGCGTTTGGTTTTTTTGCGGGTTTGCACCAATTTTTACAGCAAAATCCGCATATTTTTGCAACAATTCTTTATTCATTAACATTCATTCCTTTTCGTTCAATGTACATCGCTATTTTATAATGTTTGCACAATGCGCAAATAAAATTCCACGGTTTTGCCGATGGTGGCCAGCGGAATGCGCTCGTTATCATTGTGTATCATATCGCGCTGCTCTTTAGAAAGCTGCATCGCAGAAAATTTATACACATCGCGGCAAATGGCGCTATAATGGCGGCTGTCGGAACAGGCAATCATCAAATAAGGCGACACAATGGCCTCGGGCCATGTAAGCTCGATGGCGTTTGCCACGCGCTGCCAGTTTGCGCCCTCGGTATCGGCATAGGGGCTGGCCTTTTGGCTATGCGTTACCTCCACTTTTACATTGGGGTTATTGATAATCTGCGAAAGCCGCGCGGCGGCATTCTCGGGGGTATCGGTGTTTAATAAGCGCATATTTAGCCCCACCGTGGCTTCTTTTGGCAAAACATTGATTTGCGCCGAGCCTTTTGCCATTGTAAACGCCATTGTGGTGCGCAGCATGGCCGCCACCTCGCCGCCCAATTTTGGCGAAATTGCTTTTAAAAGCCCGCCAAAGCACCATAAATTTGCAAACACTATGCGCAGGCCAAACGGCGCGTGCGCGCCCACCGTAGTGAATAGTTCCTGCACGGGCTTTGTGATTTGCGCTTTAAACGGATGCTTTTCGCAATCTGTCATCGCTTTGCCCAATTGCCCCAGTGCAGAGGGCAGCTTTGGCGTGCTGGCGTGGCCGCCCGCGCTTTGGCAATGCAGCTGCACATTCATCATGCCTTTTTCGCCAATGCCCACTACGGCAATGGGCTTTGCAACGCCAGGGAAAATGCCGCTGACAATGGCGCCGCCCTCGTCCAGCACCATCGCGGGCGCAATGCCGTTTTCTTTAAAATAGGCCACGATGGCGGGTGTGGATTCGCCCGACACCTCTTCATCGCCCGCAAGGCTGATATACACGTCGTTTTCTGGCACAAAGCCGCCTTTGAGCAGGCTTTCGATGGATTCAAAAATGCCCAGCGTTGTGATTTTGGTGTCCAGCGTGCCGCGCCCCCACAATTCGCCGTCGATAATTTCTGCACCAAACGGCGCGTGCTGCCAGCGCTCGGCATTGACGGGCACTACATCATAATGCGACATTAAAAC
>JAGPHI010000102.1 GCA_018055565.1 Oscillospiraceae bacterium
CTGATGCAGCAAAGCGTGAAACCAGCCGAATACTATCATCAAGGCACAGAAAAATCGCTGCAAGCGCAGCAAGCAGTGGCCACAAAGCCTGCCGACAATGGCACTACGGCGGCAAAGCCCGCTATCAATTATGAAGCGCTACTCAGCGCATACAGTGAAGGCCTTGCCATCCGCAGGCAAGAGGCGGAACAAAAGCGCGATGAAGAAATCAGGCTTTTATCCGACGCCATTGCCGCCACAAAGGCGCGGCGTGAAGCGGACTATCAGCAATCTGTGAACGCCGAGCAATCCGCCTCTGCCGAAAATCTGCGCCATGCCTATATTGAAAAAGAGCTTGCCAAGCGCGATTTGCCGCAAAAGCAATCGGCAATGGGCATTTCGGGCGGCGCAAGCCTTTCGGGCGAAATGCGCCTGCAAAGCGGCTATCAAAAAGAACGCGCTGCCGAGCAAGCGCGCGCGGCGCAAAAGATTGGCAGCTTACAGCAGGCTAATCAAGCTGCTGCCTTGCAGGAAGAGGAAAGCTATGCCGCACAGAAAAGCAAGGCGGAGGAAACCATGCGCAAAACCATAGACGCGGCACTGAAGGCTTTTGAAAGCCAAATGAGCGCGGCCTTTAAAAAACGATAACGGTTAGAGGCCAGAGGTTAGAATTTAGAGGTTCGATTAGAGGCCGAAGGTAAATCTTCGGCCTCGGTTTTTTATCGCGGGCGGATATCTCACGCTTGCAAATCAGATTCCTCGCCGCAAATCAGATATTTTATCGCAAATTGGATACCTCGCTTGCAAATTGGATTTATATTGAACTTACCTTTGGCACATGCTATAATGATAGAACCGAATACAGTTGGATGGATGTGTAATATTGGAGCAATTAAAGGTTTTTGCAAAATATCGATATCTGCTTTTAAATTTGATAGAACGCGATTTAAAAGTAAAATATCGCCGCAGCGCGCTGGGCCTTATCTGGAGTGTGCTTAACCCGCTTTTAATGATGCTTGTGCAGTTTATCGTGTTTAACACAATTTTCAAAAACACGATTGAAAATTTTGCGGTTTATCTTATCGCGGGCAACTTGATTTTCCAGTTCTTTTCTGAGGGCACGCAAACGGCGATGTCCAGCGTGCTTGGTGCCGCGCCGCTAATCAAAAAGGTGTATGTGCCAAAATACATTTTTCCGCTGGAAAAGGTGTTATTTAGCCTTGTCAATACGCTGTTTTGCGGCATTGCGCTTGTCATCGTGGCCATTGCTACCAATTTAACCATTTCGTGGAATATTTTGTTTATCCCCGTTCCGCTTTTGCTGGCAATGCTGTTTAATTTAGGCGTGGGCCTTATTTTGGCCACTTGCGTGGTGTTTTTTCGGGATATAATGCATCTGTATGGCGTTTTAATTATGGCGCTTACGTATTTTACACCGCTTTTTTATGATGAAAGCCTGATTCGCGATACAGCACCCGCCATTGTGTATCAGTTCTTGCGCGTCAACCCGCTGTATTGGTACGTTGCCATGTTCCGCGAGGTGATTTTGTATGCCAATGCGCCAACCGCACAGCAAATGCTGATTTGTTCGGCGTGGTCGGTTGTCATGCTGGTTGTGGGGCTGATTGTGTTTCGCAAAGCGCAAGACAAATTTATTTTATACGTGTAGGGCTGTGCTGTTTATTGAAAACCGCGCGAAAATATAGTGTGCTTTTCATGCCGCTTTGGCATTTGAATGGCCGCTTTACACAAAGCCTTTGCAAAAACGTATAGGCTTATCATAACAATTTTGCGCACAAAGCGCATGGAGGTTTATCATGCCACCGATTATTGAAGTTCATAACGTTTCGATGCGCTTTAACATGGCGAAAGAAAAGGTTGACAGCATCAAGGAATGGTTTATCCGCAAAATCAAGGGCACCTTGAAATTTGAGGAGTTTTACGCGCTTAGAGATATTAATTTAGAGGTAGAGCGCGGCGATGTTTACGGGCTTGTGGGGCTGAACGGCTCGGGCAAATCCACGCTTTTAAAGGTGATTGCGGGTGTGCTTAAGCCCTCGGAGGGCACATGCGTTTCGCACGGCACAGTGTCGCCGCTGATTGAGCTTGGCGCGGGCTTTGATATGGAGCTTACCGCGCGCGAAAACATTTATTTAAACGGCGCGGTGCTGGGCTACACCACCAAGTATATTGAGGAAAATTTTGAGGCGATTGTAGAATTTAGCGAGCTGCGCGAGTTTTTGGACGTGCCGCTGAAAAATTATTCTTCCGGCATGGTGGCACGCATCGCGTTTGCCATCGCCACAATCACAAAGCCCGACATTTTAATTGCCGATGAAATCCTGTCGGTAGGCGACTTTTTGTTTCAGGAAAAATGCGAAAACCGCATGCGAGAGCTGATGAGTGGCGGCACCACCGTGATACTTGTCAGCCACAACATTAAGCAA
Source organism: Oscillospiraceae bacterium (assembly GCA_018055565.1). Classification (GTDB taxonomy): domain Bacteria; phylum Bacillota; class Clostridia; order Oscillospirales; family Ruminococcaceae; genus JAGPHI01. The sequence goes on from JAGPHI010000102.1 coordinate 2,427, forward strand.
ATCGAGCGTATGTGCAACAAGGCTGCATGGCTTGAAAAGGGGCGCGTTAAAATGAACGGCTCTTGCGAGGAAGTTAGCGCGGCGTATAAAAACTATAAAAAAGAGTAAAATAAACGGCGCTGTCACAAAAAATGTGGCAGCGCCGTTTATTTTATTTAAAAAATCGCCGCAGCCTTTTGGCTAGGCGCACCGCGCGCGATGCTTCAAGATTTTCGCTGTGTGCACGCGCGAGCGCAAATTCCGCTTGCGCCGCTTGCAGCTGTAAAAGCAAATGCGGCGTGCCCGTTACTGTGGCAAGCCCGTTCCATAAATAGGATGGGCCGTTGCTTTGCAGTAGATTGTAAATTTCGTTTTCATATTCGCGATATAAGCCTTGATGCCGCGCATGCAGCGCTTCAAACAAATGCATATGCTTTTGATGGGTAACATCGCGGCTGAAAGCAGCAGACATGGAGCCCTGCGAAATGCGATAAATCGAAAGAGTTTCGGGTATCATAATGCCAAACCAGCCGTGCTCTGCCAGCGACAGCCAAGCGTCATGGTCTTCAAGCCCTTTTTTCAATGTAGTGTCGTTTTGGCCAAAAGCGGCATATACAGCGCGGCGCGACACACAAAAGGATGACTGACTGTTGTATAACAAAACAGCGGGCAAACTGCCGCTAAAATATGGCACAATGTCCGCATTGTCGCCAAAGCATTGCAGCCAGCTGCCGCAATAGCCCGCGTTCGGATATTGCTCTAGCAATGCGATGCAGCGCGAATAATAAGACGGCGCTATCTTATCGTCGGCATCCAGATACGTTAAATATTCGCCTTTTGCTTCAATGAAAGCGCGGTTGCGCACGGCCGATAGCCCCTTGTTTTCTTGCGTGACAACGCGCAAATTGGGATATTTGGCGCTTTCCTCTTTTAAAACACGCAGGCTTTCGGCATCGGTGCTGCCGTCATTAATCAAAATAACCTCAAAGCAAGGATACTCGCAGGCAAAGGCGCTTGCAAGTGTTTCGGGCAAGGTGCGCCCCAAATTATAGTACGGAATAATGATGGACAAAAGCCCTTTTTGCTCGTTTTCTAGCTGCGGCGCGGGCGTTTGCGGGCGCTGCGTTGTAAACGGAAAGGCGCTAGGTGCAAACGGCGTTTGCGTGTTAAGCGCCACAGCCTTTGCAAAATCTGCCGCGCTTTCGTTTACAATGCCGCGTGCAAAGCGGCTGCAAAAATCGTTTTGCTGGTTTATCCACCAGTGCGGCAATAGATAGGGCGGCGCTTGTTCTTTTTCTGTTTCAAAAGGCGCTAAATAGATTGGGCACTTCGCGTAAAAAGCGCTGTCAAGATAGCTGTAAAGCACGGTGTAATAGCCGTATGCATCGCACGCGGGGAACACGATGGCATCGGGCATGCCGCTTTTGGCACAAAGCGCGCGAATGGCAAGCTGCGCTTGATAAGAGCGCACAAATTCTTCACATAATGCATTTTTTAACGCGGCATTGTCGGCGCAAAAGCCCTGCACGATAGCGCCGTATTGTTCGCTTGTTTGCCAGCTGTCGCACGGGCAAAGCACCGTTAAATCAAATAAAGGCGTATATTTTTCGGCGGCAGCTTTTATCGCCGCGTCGCAATCCGCGCTGCCGAAATGCGCTAAAGTACAATACCAAAGCTTCATTTTTGTCCTCGCTTTCCAGGGTGAGTCATGCGCCAAATGCGCGAATTGCGCATGGCGTCCAGCGTATTTTGTAAATCACGCGCGTGTTTTTGCCAGCGCGCAAGCTCGTTTTGCGCTTCGCTTTGCGCGTTTCGTAACGGGGCAAGCGCGCGCAAGGCGGCTGCGGCCGCTTGCCAGTCCTGCGTTTCAATAAACGGCCAAAGCGCGGCGGCAACGGGAGAAGCACAAAGCGTGTCCTGCGCCTTTTCAAACGCAAATAGCCACTGCCAATAGGGCAGCGACGCGGCGATATCGTTTTGCGACATCAGGCGAGAATCCGCCATGCCACACAAATGCGATTGTAAAATTTGGTCGACAATCAAATCAAATGCCCACATCGCGTCTTTTGCTGCAAACAACGATTGCATCTCGCGATAGGCCTGTCCAAGCCCGATATAAAACGATGCGCTCGGCTGATGCATCACAGAGCTTTCCAGCATTGTATAATGATAAACAGGTACAGCCAAATATTCAGCGGATGCAGCACACAAAATATAGCTGTATAAAAAATAGATGTCCTCGCCCGGCACACCCTCTAAAAAGTGCAAATCGTTATCAACAATCATTGCGCGTTTGTAAATTTTACAGGTGAATGCATCCCGCAAAACAAGCTCCTCGCGCAGCTGCTGCGGCAGGTTTGTAGTGCGCGGCGCAAGGCCGCCATAATCATCTGTTTTTAGCAAATGCCCGTCCTCGTCGATGCGCACAGCATAGCCCGACACAAGGTCGGCGTTAGAGTTTATAATGGCGTTATATAATATTTCGCACGCGTTTTCGGTATAGCTGTCGTCTGCGTCTAAAAACATCACATAAGGCGAGGAGACGCTTTTTAAAGCCAGATTGCGTGCCTTGCCTGCAACGCCCGAGTTTGCCTCGGTTTTCACTACGCGCACATTGTCGTGCTCGCTTGCAAACTGTAAAAGCAGTGCGTGGGAATTGTCTTTCGAGCAATCATCCGCAAACACAATTTCCAACCTTTCAAAGC
>JAGPHI010000103.1 GCA_018055565.1 Oscillospiraceae bacterium
TGCGTTGTGATGGAGCCTGTGCGCGGCGGGGCGTTGGCCAATCTTGCAAAGGACGCAAACGCCGTTTTAAAGGCGCAAGCGCCCGATAAAAGCATCGCTTCGTGGGCGCTGCGCTATGCAATGAGCCTTGAAAATGCGTTTTGCGTGCTTTCGGGCATGTCAGACATGGCGCAAATTACCGATAATCTTGCCACTGTGGCCAATTTTGCGCCCTTGTCAAGCACGGAACGCGAGGCGCTTGCAAGCGCTGTGCAGCTGCATAAAAAGGCCAAAACCGTGCCGTGCACAGCCTGCCGCTATTGCATGCCCTGCCCCGTGGGCGTAGATATCCCGCGGGTGTTTGCCGCGTTTAACCGCGCGGCGCTGGCCAATAGCCCGCAACAGTTTCAAGAGGCATTGGCCAATATGCCGCCCGCGCAAGCGCCCGTTGCCTGCATTGCTTGCGGCAAATGTGCCGAGGTGTGCCCGCAGCATATTGCCATCCCCGAAAAAATGCAAGCGTATTGACAGTAGCGCACATCTGCCGATATCCCACGTGCCCATAAGGCAGAGATTATACAAACAGGCAAAATATCTCTTGACAAAGCCCGTGGTGTGCGGTATACTAGCTTTTGTAAATAAAGTAGCTAAGGCTTGCAGCCGCTCACCTTGTGTGCCGTGAGGCATCGGGTTCATTACGAAACTGTTATGCTTTATCGGCATAAGCTTGTTTGTTGTGTACGGCCTGCATTTTGCGGCCGTACTTTTTTTAATTTAATAAACGGAGGTGCTTTACGATTAGCGCAAACAAAAAGGAACTGGAGATCAACGAAGAAATTCGTGACAAAGAGGTGCGTCTTATTGACGCGGACGGCAGCCAAATGGGTGTTGTGCCCCTTAGGGACGCAATGAAAATGGCCGAAGACAAAAACCTTGACCTTGTAAAAATTGCTCCGCAGGCGGCCCCGCCCGTATGCAAGATTCTTGACTACGGCAAGTATCGCTTTGAGCTGCAAAAAAAGGACAAGGAAGCCCGCAAAAACCAAAAGGTTGTAGAAATTAAAGAAATCCGTCTTTCTCTCAACATTGACTCGAATGACTTTAACACAAAGGTTGCTCAGGCGATAAAGTTTTTATCAAAGGGCGACAAGGTGAAGACATCCATTCGTTTTCGTGGACGCGAGATGGCGCACACGGAATTGGGCTTAGAGGTGCACAAGCGCTTTGCCGCTGCGATTCCCGACGCTGTTATCGAAAAGCAGCCCAAGCTTGAGGGACGCAGTATGCAAATGTACCTCACACCCCCGCAGGCGAAAATTTAAGGAGGATTTACTAACATGCCTAAAATCAAAACACATTCCGGTGCGAAGAAACGCTTTAAGCTCACAAAAACCGGCCGCGTGAAGCGCGGACACGCCTTCCGCAGCCATTTGCTGAACGGCCACGGCAAAACACGTAAACTCAAGCGCGCATACCGCAAATCCGCATACGCCGATAAAACCAATGCGGCGGCAATCAAGGCAATGCTGCCTTACGCGTAAGCCTTTTGGGCACCGTGTGATTGCCCGACACATTAAATTTCAGCAATTAAAGGAGATATAGAATATGGCTCGTATCAAAGGCGCTATGATGACGCGCAAAAGAAGAAAGAAAACCTTAAAGCTCGCAAAGGGCTATTACGGCAGCAAATCGAAGCATTTTAAAATGGCCAAACAGCAGGTGATGAAAAGCGGTAACTACGCTTTCGCCGGCCGCAAGCAGAAAAAGCGTGATTTCCGCAGCCTGTGGATTACACGCATTAACGCCGCTTGCCGCGCCGAGGGTATCAACTACTCCACCTTTATGAATGGCCTGAAAAAGAGTGGCATTGAGCTGAACCGCAAAATGCTTTCTGAAATGGCAATACATGATGCTGCAAGCTTTTCGGCCCTGATTGCTACTGCAAAGGCCGCAAAATAGAACAAAAGTGAGCGCCCGCGCAAAATTTGCTCGGGCGTCGCTTTGTATTTACCCCTTGCAAATTTTGCACTTTTTTGCACGCTTTTTATGCAAAAATGCAGGAGATACAAGCTGCAATTCGGCAAAAATATCCGTGTGGCAGCTTTGTGTTTTTGATAAAAGCGTGCGAGGGCAACGTTTGTTGGGTTTTCAAAAGGGGGTACAACCATCGTAAGCCAAATTCAAAGCAGAGATAACGAAAAAGTGAAATATTATTGCAAGCTGAAAGACAGCGCGGCCTTCCGCCACGAGGAACAATCCTTTGTGGCAGAGGGCTTGAAGCTTTGTCTGGATATTGCCGCACACCTTGCGCCAAGCCAGGTGTTTTTTACCGAAAATGCGCAAGAAACCGCGTTGACGCTATCGGGCGAAGCGTTTTGCGTAACCGAAAGCGTTGCGCAAAAGCTGTCGGACGTGCGCGCGCCGCAGGGGCTGTTCTGCGTGTTTCCGATGCCGCAAATTGTAGATAACGCGCTAGAGGACGGCAGCTGGCTTTTGCTGGACCGCGTGCAGGACCCCGCCAATGTGGGCGCAATGCTGCGCAGCGCTGCGGCGTTTGGGTATCGGGGCGCGGCGCTGTCGTCGGGCTCGGCAGACGTGTTTTCGCCAAAGGCGCTGCGCGCGTCTATGGGCGCGGCAGTAAAGCTGCACATTATCGAAAATTGCGATTTTGCAAAGGCGATTCCGCTTTTAAAAAGCCGCGGCGCGCTGACGCTGGCGGCATGCCTTGAAGATTCGGTGCCGCTGCACAGCATATCGCACGGCACGCGCAGCACAGCGCTTTTAATTGGCAATGAGGGGCAGGGCGTAAGCGAAGCGGCAAGGGCCCTTTGCGAAGCGTGTGTGCGCATCCCAATTGCGCCAGCGATTGAATCGCTGAACGCGGCTGTTGCCGCAAGCGTGCTTTTATGGCATTTTAGAGAAAGCGAATGCGGCAACACCCCTGCGCAGTAGCGAACAGAAAACGAATAAGGATATTTTAGCGGTAAAAAGGGGGCTTTTGTGTTGAATCGGGAAAACTGGCTTTGGTATGCAAATGTGCTGGGCTTTTCGGCACCCAATGCGGGCGCGGCTTTGCGCGAATATGAAACGCCCAATGCGCTTCTTGCCGCTAAAAACGATGCGGTATTGCCTGTTTTAACGCCCATGCAGCAAGAGGTGCTGAAAAGCACATCCCCTCTTGATTTTATCAAAACCCTGCAAAGCTGCGAAAAACAGGGTGTGGGCATTGTAACCTATGCAGAAAGCGCATATCCCGATGCACTGCGCGAGATACCCTCGCCGCCCCTTGTGTTATACTATAAAGGGGATATCGGCATTTTAAATCAATATTTTTTATTTGCCATGATTGGCACGCGCCGCCCCTCGGGCTATGGGCAAGAGGTTACGCGCGATTTGTCTAAAGCGCTTACAGCAGCCGGATTGGTGCTGGTGTCGGGCCTTGCAGACGGGCTAGACAGCGAGGCGCACCGCGCCGCCGTTGCAGCCGAGGCACCCACAGTGGCCTGCCTTGCGTTTGGGCACGGGTTTTGCTATCCGGCGGCCAATCGCACGCTAAAGGGTGTTATCGAGCAAATTGGCGTTACAGTAAGCGAATATCCGCCCGATATCGGGCCGCAAAAGCAATATTTTTTAGCGCGTAACCGCATTATCGCAGGGCTTTCGCGCGGGCTGTGCGTGGCCGAGGCACGCAAGGCCTCCGGCACGATGAACACCGTGGCGGCGGCGCTGGAATATGGCAAGGACGTATTTGCGGTGCCGGGCAGCATCTATTCGCCACTTTCCGAGGGCACAAACGCGCTTTTGCGCGAGGGCGCAACGCCCGTAACCTCGGCGCAGGATATTTTGGATGCCTATGCCATATCCTATGCGGGGGATGATGCAGGCAAAGCATCTTGCCTTGGTTTTTCGTTCAGCGCTGATGCGCTTTTGGTAAAGGCACACCTTTCGCCCGTGCCAAAATCCATTGAAACACTTTGCAATGAAACGAAGATGTCGCCCGCTAAGGTGATGGCATGCTTAACAGAGCTTGAGCTGTCAAACGCCGCAAGGCAATTGGCGGGGCGCCAGTTTATTATAGGGGATACCGCGGCTGCGCAAGACGCAGACGAAGAGGAATTTGAATAAAGCGATTTTATAGCGAATCTATAGGGAGCATCCCGGAAAGTCAGGAAGCATATGTCAAAATTAGTGATAGTGGAAAGCCCGGCAAAGGCAAAAACCATCCGCAAATATTTGGGCGAGGGCTACGAGGTAACCGCGTCTATGGGGCATATCCGCGATTTGCCCGCAAGCCAGCTGGGTATTGATGTGGAGCACGATTACACGCCGCAATACATCAATATCAAGGGCAAAGAAAAGCTGATTAAAGAGCTGAAAAGCGCCGCAAAGCAAAGCGACGAAGTGTTTCTCGCGACTGACCCTGACCGCGAGGGCGAGGCAATCAGCTGGCATTTGGCCAATTTGCTGGGGCTGGACACTGCGGGTGTCAACCGTGTTACCTTTGGCGAAATTACCAAAAAAGGTGTTACGGCAGGCATGGCCAATCCCCGAACGATTGATATGAATTTGTTTAACGCACAGCAGGCGCGCCGCATTTTAGACCGCCTTGTGGGCTATAAGCTTTCGCCGTTTTTATGGCGCAAGGTGCGCCGCGGGCTGTCTGCGGGGCGCGTGCAAAGCGTGGCGGTGCGCTTGATTGTGGACCGCGAAAAAGAAATTGAAGCGTTTGACCCACAGGAATATTGGAACGTGGATGCAATTTTCTCGCCCATAAGCGCGGCGGCCAAGAAATTTTCGGCACGCCTTTTTGGCAAAGAGGGCGGCAAAACAGGCACCGAAAAGATTACCGTTACCAACGAAGCGGATGCAAAGGCGATTGAAAAGGCGCTTGATGGCGCGAGCTATCATGTGTCTAACGTTACAAAGGGCAGCCGCAAAAAGGTGCCCGCCCCCCCGTTTATCACCTCCACTTTACAGCAGGAGGCCAGCCGCCGATTGGGCTTTACCGCCACGCGCACAATGCGTGCTGCGCAAACCTTGTATGAAGGCGTGGACATGGGTGTCGAGGGCACTGTGGGCTTAATCACGTATATGAGAACCGATTCG
>JAGPHI010000104.1 GCA_018055565.1 Oscillospiraceae bacterium
CCCGCACACAAAGATATTATTGCACAAGGTCATGGCGTTTTGATCCACAATCGGCCCTTTTGTGTGCGCGTCCAGCGGCACATCCAGCGCGCACGCCAATTCGTTTTCAGGTATCAGCCCCACCGATAAAATCAGCGCGTCACACTCCACACGCTCTTCGGTGCCCATAATGGGGCGCATCGCATCGTCCACCTTGCAAATTTCCACGGCTTCTACGCGCTGTGCGCCAAACACGCGCGTAACCGTATGGCTGGTATGTAGCGGAATGGCAAAATCGTCCAAGCATTGATACAAATTGCGGGCAAGGCCGCTGGGCGTGCTTTTGGCCTCGTATACGCCCACCACTTTTGCGCCCTCCAGCGTCAGGCGGCGCGCCATAATCAGCCCGATATCGCCCGAACCTAAAATGACGCAGCGGCGCGTAGGCAGCTTGCCCAAAATATTGGTGTAATATTGTGCGCTGCCCGCTGTAAAGATGCCCGCAGGGCGTGTGCCGTGCACGGCTATTTGCCTTGCGGTGCGCTCGCGGCAGCCCGTGGCAAGCACCAGTGTTTTCACATGCATGCAGCGCATGCCCGTGGCGGCGCTGGCAGTAAGGCAAAAGCCTGCGCCCTCTTTGGCAATTTGGGTTACAAAGCAGGACAGCGCCACCGTAATGTCGGTATCCTGCAATTCGTCAATAAAGCGCTGTGCGTATTCGCAGCCTGCCAGCTTTTCGCCAAAGCGCACAAGGCCAAAGCCGTCGTGGATGCACTGCTTTAAAATGCCGCCCGGCTTTGCCTCGCGCTCAATAAGCACCACGCGCGCATGTGCGCGATACGCCGAAAGCGCCGCCGACAGCCCCGCCGGCCCCCCGCCAATGACGGCAACGTCATAGCTTTCGTCTTGCATCATGCCCTCACCTCCGCGCTTTCCTCGCTTTGCGATATGCTTTTGGTATCGCCATACAAAATGTTCGAGCCATCGCCGCTTTTTAAAACAGATTCCAGCGGAATATGCAGCTCCTCGGCAATAATCTGCGCTACCTGCGGGCCGCAAAACCCGCCCTGGCAGCGCCCCATGCCCGGGCGCACGCGCCGTTTTACGCCGTCAATGGTGTCGCATGGCACCGCACGATGCAATGCATCTTTAATTTCACCGCGGCTCACCTCTTCGCAGCGGCACACCACCACGCCGTAATCGGGATTTTGGCGTATTTTTGCATCGCGCTGCGCGGTGTTCATCGCCGCAAGATGTAAAATCGGCTCACGAATGGGGTTAAACGCGCGATTTACAGTAAAGCTTTTTTCTGTTTGTAACACTTGCAGCGCCATTTGCGCCACATCCACGCCGATGGCAGGTGCCGCCGTAAGCCCGGGCGATTGAATGCCCGCCGCATGCACCAAATTGTGCGTGTTATGGCCTTTGGTTATCACAAAATCCTCTTCATAGGTGGCCGCGCGGATGCCAGTAAAATAGGTGATAATTTCCCCCTGCGACAGAGATGGCAGCGTGGTGCTTTGCTTTATAAAGGTGTTTTGCACGCTTTGCGCCGTGGTGGAAAAATCTTCTTTTTCAATGGTTTCCACTGCGTCCGGCCCCACTAGCAAATTGCCGTCCACGGTGCTTACCATGCCGCCGCCTTTAGAATGTGTGGTTTTTGTGGCAGATGTGCCGATGCCCGATGCAATGGTGCGCACTTTGTGCGCCGCCATTTTGTCTACAATGGAATTGGTGCCGCGGCGCGGATGTATCGAATAAAAGCGATCCTGCGCCATTTGCGCAATATCATCCGCAAAAACGCCCGCCGCGTTTACCACAACACGCGGATAAATTGTGCCGCGGTTTGTGGCAACGCTTTTAATTTTGCCGTTTTGCACCTCGATGGACAGCACCGCTGTGTCTAAAAGCAGCTTTGCGCCATTTTGCACGGCGTTTTCGGCATAGGCAATCGTAAGCCCATATGGGCATACAATGCCCGCCGTTGGAAACGAAAGGCCGCAGCAGATATCCTGTGCCAGCATCGGCTCGGCCGCATGCACCGCGCTTTTGGTTAAATACTGTGCGGGCACGCCAAGCACATGCCGCCAGTAAAACGGCGCAAGGCGTAAAAACGGGCGCAGCACAGGCTTATTAAAACAGATAATTTGCCCTGTGCGTTTAAACGGCACGCAAAGCTCCTTGCACACAGTGTCGTACATTGCGTTGCCGCGCATATTATAGGCTTTTTTTATCTGCCCCTTTTTTAAATCGATGCCCGGATGCACCATGCCGTCGTTACGGCTGGAGGCGTGCAGCGCCACATCGTGTTCCTTATCTACCAGCAGCACCGATACGTCAAAACGGCGCAGCTCGCGCGCGATGGCCGCGCCCACAACGCCCGCGCCAATAACCAGCACATCGGGCGTGGCGCCCTCGGCCGCGTTATCCTGCACAAGGGGCAAGCGCATGGGCGCGCGCGTTTGCAAGCGAGCGCGGATATCATTCACCACAGAAAGGCCATGCTTGCCTTTTGCGGCGATGCGCCCTGCATTGACCACATCGTCCCAATAATCCACTTCGCCCGTCAGCACAAGGCATTCGCCCCGCGCCGTCACCTGCACGGCATTGCCATACGCTTTTTGCAATTGCTTCGCCGTTTTTGTAAGCTTTTCCATTGCTTCGCCTCCGTGTCGGTCGGCTGGCCGACCGTCTGTAAATTAAGAATAGCACTTTTACACACCTTTGTCAACGCAAAACATTGACACTGACGCGCAATTTCTCTATACTTGTTAAAGGTATAAAACAAAAAGAGGGAGGACACGCCTTATGGCCGCGCCGCGCAAGGAAGATATTAAGCAAAGCATACTCGAAAACGCCACAAGGCTATTGCACCTCAAGGCCTTTTCTGCCATCAGCCTGGGCGACATTGCACGCGCCGCGGGCATCTCAAAGGGCACTCTATATTACTATTATAATAATAAAGACGACATTTTGTTTGACATTGCCGATGCTTATCTCAATCGCCTTGCAAGCGATTTGATTGCATGGACCGAAAATAAAGAAAAAGACACCTCATTGCCGCGCTTGCTCAACTATATTATCACGCGCGGCGTTTACAGCGAGGGCGGCACCCTGCGCCTTTATCTGATTGCCGCATCGGCCAGCGCCAATGACGCACTGCGCTGTCGCATTATTGAAAAATATCAATATTTTAACGATACGCTTTGCCAAAAGCTGAAAGAACGCACAGAAAACGCCGATTGCGAATATATCGCATGGCTGCTTTTAACGGTGATGGACGGGCTTTTGGTGCAAACACAGCTTGCAAACGAGCAGTTTCGGCACGAAGCGTTTGTGCAAAGCACCGTTGCATTTTTAAGCGAAACGCTTACACAAAACAGAAAGGGGGATGCGATATCATGACAGGCGCTACAATTTTTGGCAACACACTGCCCGCAAGCACCTTACAAAAGGCGTTGCAGGCGCAGCAAAAGCTGCTGGCTACTTACGGGGATGACCGCCGCTTTCAATTTCATTACACCACCGAGCATCACCCCGTTTTAGAGGAGCTTGGCGGGCGCATGCTGATTCCCGCCGCAGAGCCGCTTGATTATGGCGAAGTGGCAAAGCCGCTTTTGCTTGGCTGCATTGCAAATGGCACCGCAAGCTACCGCACGGCGCTTGCCCTTTGCTCTGCCGCAAGGGCGCTTGGCTATATGGGCCTTTGGTTTGACCTCGGGGCTTATCCCGGCTCCGGCGCATCGCGCCGCTTTGCCGAGCGCAACGAAAAGCAGCAAAAAAACGCCGCGCTTGCGCAGCGCTCGCCGCTGTTTCAAAACCTGTATTGGGAAAAGATGCACGCCAAAAACGCGCGCAGCCTTACGCAAAATTATATCGACCAATGCGCAAACGAGCTTTTGGTGCCGCTGTATATGGATTTTGATGTAAAAACGCCAATGGTGGCCACGCACGCCTTTGCCGCACAAAGCGGTGTGCACGCACATTTAGAGCATGTGGTAAATGCCCTGCCGGGCAACTGCGCATACGGCACCCATTTGGCCGAGGGCAGCGTGCATGTGGCACAAACGCCCTATTCGTATTTAAGCTATAAGATGCTGCGCGGCATGGGCGGCAAGCAGCTGATGCAATCCATCCCCGAATATGAGATTGTAAATGCAGGCCATTTTGTTGACCATTTGATGATTCAGCACCTTGAGCGCGACTGCGATAAGCGCATTGCGCGCGCGAAAAACGGCAGCGCACTGCGCTGGCTGATTTCTTTAGACGAGCTATGCCTTGACAAGGTGTTTTTAACCACGCTGTTTGATAAGCTAACAACGCTGGAAAAAGAGGGGCGCGCGGTGCTGCTGGTGAATATCGGCAAGCACAAAGCCCTTTGGGAAGAATTAAAAACCACCAACGCACATTTGCGCATGTGGGCTGTGGAATATCCAGACGAGTTTGGCGATGTGAAAAGCCTAACAAACGATTTGCGCACAAAGCGCGATTTGGTGGGCATCCATGTGTTTTCCAGCACTGATGAAATTATCAATATCTACACCACCAATCTGTTAATGCGCGGGTGCGACATTTTGGTGTCGCGCGCATGCGAGCTGGCGTTTTATCCCATACCAAAGCTGATTGCACGCCGCGAAGGACGCGAGGATTTTTGGGGCGGGCTTCATTGCTCGGAAATTGGCGAAGCTACGTTTGAATGCTTTTCCACCGCGCAGCTTTTGCAGATGGTGGACGTGCTGGATCGCGAGCGCGACATTTTTATCTCCATGTGCAAATGCATTCAAAAAAACCAAAGCGTAGGCATGTATTCGGGCGCTTACGAAGCTGTGCGCCTTGCAACGGAATAAAAGCGTTTACATTTGCGCCGCCCTGTTTATCCGCTAGGCGTACAGCGCAGGGCTTTTGCGCCGATGGAACCGCTGTCATTTTTACACATGAAAGAGTGATTTACCGATGGCCACCTTGTTTTTAGCACTGATTTATCTTGCGTTTATCAGCCTCGGCCTGCCCGATTCTATGCTTGGCGCATCTTGGCCGGCCATGCGTGAGGCGCTTTCGTTGCCGCTTTCGGGCGCGGGGCCAATTGCCATGATTATCAC
>JAGPHI010000002.1 GCA_018055565.1 Oscillospiraceae bacterium
TTTTCGGCCTTGATAATTTTATCCGTGGCAATACCCATTGCCCACGCGCATACCAGCGGCCCCATAATGGTGGAAAACTTGCCAAAAATATCATAAAAGCCAAAATATTCGCCCGCGCGGTTTTTATCGGGAATCATCTTGCCAAACATGCTGCGCGAAAGCGCCTGAATGCCGCCCTGGCTGGTAGACACCATCACTGCCAAAAGCCAAAACTGCCATTCCGAGCGCACAAAAAAGCCGAACACGCAGGTGAACATATACACACAAATGCCCACGCCCACCATCGCGCGCGCGCCAAATTTTGCCGCAAGCTTAATGTATACAAGGCAGAACGGCAGCCCCAAAAGCTGCACCAAAAGCATGGCAAGCATCATGGACGTTTGGTTTAGGCCCAGCGTGTCGCCATAAATGGTGCTCATGTGGATAATGGTGCCCACGCCGTCTATGTAAAAGAAATACGCAATCAAAAACACAAAAATGGATTTGTGCGCAAAGATATCCCGCACCGTGCCTGAAAGCCCTTTGATAGCGGCCCACAGCGCGCCCTTTTGCACAGGCACGCTGCTTTTTTGATGCACATTGCGAATCAGCGGCCAGCTAAATACAAACCACCAAATGGCCGTAAACCCAAACGCAAAGCTTAGGCAATACAGCATGGGTACGCCCGCAAGATTTAATAATAAAAACAGCAATAGCGGCACCGTGGAGCCGCCGATATAGCCAAGCCCATAGCCTAATGTAGACACCCTGTCCATGCGTTCCTCGGTGGTAACGTCGGGCAAAAAGCTGTCATAATACAAATTTGCATACGAATAACCAAGCTGGCTGATTACATACAAAATTAAAATGGCGGGGCCCACCTTTTCGGCAATGGCGGCAGCTGTGTCAAAGCCCGTTAGCGGGGTAAACGCAAGGCCCACACAGGCCAAAACCCCCATAATCATAAACGCGATAAACAGCTTTTTGCGAAAACCCGCAAAATCGCCCAGCGCCCCCAATAAAGGCGAAAGCACCGCTATAATCAGCATTGCTGTGCTGGTGGTGTAGCCCCAAATCTGCATGGCAGAAGTGGCATTGGCGGTGACGCTTGCCACCGAGGAGTAAAAAATTGGCAGTAGGGTCACGATAATCACCGAATGTGCACTGTTTGCCCAGTCATACATCATCCAGCTTTTTTCTTCTTTTGTAAAACCCTTGAGCATTCTGTAGCCTCCTCAACATTTTGAATTACCTTTCGCCGTTTGCAGGCGCATTTTACTCTGTGGCAGCGGCAAAGCCACATGCCCCTTTATAAAAACAGTAAAACGTTACAGTAAAATAGTAACACGGATTCCATAAAACTACAAGCCACGACACGTTTAAAGTTTTTGTAAAAAATATTTGTAAAGCGCTTGACATTTTACCAAACAGGTGTATTATTGTATTAAGCGCTTAATACAATAATACACTAAGAGAGGAGGGGCGCACATGGCATGGAATTTATCGGCAGACAGGCCGATTTACCTGCAATTGATGGAGCAGCTAGCCTTGCGCATTGTATCGGGAGAGTATCGCGCGGGCGAGCGTATCCCCAGCGTGCGGGAACTGGCGCAGGATGCGGCAGTAAACCCCAACACCATGCAAAAAGCGCTTGCGGAGCTGGAGGCAAAAGGCCTTATCACCACCCAGCGCACCGCAGGCAGAAGCATTACGGAGGATGCGTCCATGATACAGAATGTACGGGAGAGCCTGGCACAAAGCGAGCTGCGCACATTTTTATTACAAATGCGCCGCCTGGGCTATACAAAGGCGGATATCGGCGCTTTATTGGAAAAAGCCTGTAACGAGGAGGAAGAAACAACATGCATATTTTAGAATGTAAAGCCCTTACCAAGCGCTACGGCGGCCTTGCGGCGCTTGATAGCGTGGATTTAACGCTTGAAAAGGGGCGCATTGTGGGGCTATTAGGCCCGAATGGCTCGGGCAAAACCACGCTGATTAAGCTGGCGGCGGGGCTTTTAACGCCAAGCGCGGGCAGTGTGCTAATCAACGGCATGGCACCCGGGGTGGAAAGCAAAAAGCTTGTGTCCTATCTGCCCGAGCGCAGCTATCTGCCCACCGAGATTCGCACAGCGGATGCACTGGCCTTTTTTGCAGATTTTTACGAAGATTTTGACAAAGCCAAAGCGCTCGACATGCTGCGCAGCCTGCATATCAGCGAACACACACGCCTTTCGCAAATGAGCAAGGGCACGCGCGAAAAAATGCAGCTGGTGCTGGTGATGAGCCGCGCTGCACAGCTGTATTTGCTGGATGAGCCCATCGGCGGGGTGGACCCTGCCGCGCGGGATTATATTTTAGATACCATCCTGCGCAATTACAGCGAAAACGCCACGGTGCTATTTTCCACACATTTAATTGCAGATATCGAAAAGGTGCTGGATGATGCGGTATTTATTCATCAAGGCCGCGTTACTTTGCAAAGCAGCGTCGATGCCATTCGCGAAGAACACGGCAAATCTGTGGATGAAGTATTTCGGGAGGTGTTCAAATGCTTATAAAGCTTTTTAAACATGAGGCAAAATCCGTTTTTCGCCTTTTACTGCCGCTTTACGGCGCGGCGCTGGTGCTAACGGGGCTATGCAAGCTTACTTTGCTGTTTGGCTGGTTTGGCAGCAGTAATTTATGGGTGGCGATTCCGTCAGGGCTTTTGTTTGCGGGTACCATTCTGGGCCTTGTTGCGCTGATGTTCACCACGGTGCTGATTGTGGTGCTGCGTTTTTATAAAAATCTTTTGGGCGATGAAGGGTATTTACTGTTCACGCTGCCCGTCACGCCAACGCAGCTTTTGCTGTCAAAGTTACTTATAGGTGTGGGCGCCGTGCTGGCAAGCGCTGTGCTGCTGTTTGGATGCTTCGTCTTCCTTGCGTGGGGCGCGTTCAGCTTTCCCCCGCTGCCTGCGGCTGTTTGGCTGGTGCTGCCCATGTTTGGCATATGCCTTTTAGCGGGTGCCTTTATGAAATGCCTTGTCTTTTACACGGCCGTTTGCATCGGCCCGTCCATCGTGCAAAATCGGCTTGCCGGCTCGGTGATTGCCTTTGTGGCCATCTCCACTATTTCATCGGTGCTCCTGTTTATCCTCATGCTCGGCACGGGGGCGATTGCCGCGCTGACGGGCCTGATGCCCGCCTTACTGGCCCTGCCGGAAACCTCGCTGATTTTGCTTTTATTCGGTGGTGCAAGCATGGTTTTCCTGCTGTATGGCATTGTGCTGTTTTTCATCTCACGCCATATGCTTACAAAGCATCTTAACCTCGCGTAATACGATTTTAAATATACCCTTTGGAATAAACTTTATGTTTAATCCAAAGAGTATATTCCATTTAATTTATTGATACGCGCCCGCTACGCCCTTCACCGTTTCCACATTGCCTATCGACAGGCTGCCGCTATTGGCCCACGGCGCAGACGACCAAATGATAATATCTTCGTTTTTATCCACAAACAGTTGATAATCTGCCGCCACGGTTATCCCCGTAATGGGCGCGTTGGTAGCAAAAACGCCGCCATGCGGCACAAAGATATTCGCCTCCAGTGGATGTAGCATTTCGGCCAGCAGATAATAATTATTTGTGTCGGGCGATACAAAATTTACAACCGTGGGCGCGCCGTCCTCGCGGATTACACGAAATGCAGGATTAAAAATGCCACCGATATCGGAATAAAAATTGACCGTGCCGGTGCCCGCCACACGTATTTCTGTCATAAGCGGCAAGGTAACATCGCTGAGTTTAAAATCCAATGTGCCGCCATCGCCCGTATCCAGCACGGGGTAATCGCGGTAAAATTTTGCAAGGTTATAGGGGGTAATCTCTTCCTCCTGGGTAAATGTGTCTGGCATTGTAATGCGGATTTCGGTATTGTCTTTATTGACCTGCTGATATTTTGCATCATAAGCCGCCGCGCCCAAGGTGCCCGTGATGATGCTGCCGCTAACCGAATTTGCGTTGCCGCCCGAAAACCCGCTGGGCGGCGCTAAATAAAAGTTCTGTGCCACCACCGCGTCGCGGTTACCATTCGGAATCCAGATGCTGTTGGCCGGTGTTTTGATATACACATCCCCATCTGTAATGAAGTATCGGTTAAACACCAGCCTGCCCCACGCGCTGGGCGCCGAAAAAACGCAATCGCCCTCGGCTTTGCAGTTTTCCAGCACAATGCGCCCGCTTTTGCTTTCTAAAAACACAGTGCCTGTTACCACCACGTCATTTAAATCAATTTGGCCTGTGGCCATAATGTACAAATCGCCCTCTACGGTTACATTGTGCATCGCAAAATTTTGTGCGTTTTCGATGCGCAAGCCCCCGTTGATAACGGCATTATGCCGATTATTGCCTGTATCAAGGCCGCGGATATTATAATTGGCTTCAAAGCCATTGCCTTGCCCCGCGCCGATAATGCCGTTTTCCAGCTTGCCGGCTTTTTTGCGCTCCAGCGTCATGGTGCGGCTTACCGTGCGGCTGGCGGGGCCGTTTTCCGCTGTGGAAGAAATGAAAATTGTTTGCAGCACTGTGCCTTTTGCGTCTTGGGTTTTATCGGTGCAAGCAATGGTCAGCTTTACATCCCCCGCCACATTGCCCGTGCCGCTGACCGAAGCGCCCTTTGCTAGCGGCTCAATCAGGTTGTTTAGGCTTTTAAATGGCTCTGGCACAGAGGCGTTAATGGTATAATCGCCCGTAAGCGCGTTTACCACCATATCAAGGCCCGATTTTGCCGTGTAATACGCTTGCCGCGCGGCAATAGAGGTTTTGCCAATGCCCAGCCCCATCTGGCTGATGCCCAGCATCGCGCCGCCAAGCGCGATAAACAAAATCAGCAAAAACAGCGCGGGCACTAAAATGCTGCCGCCGCGACGGCGCAGCGAAAAAGCGCATTTTGCGTTTGCCGCACGGGTTTTGCCCGTTGTTTGCACGTTGGGTTGCATCGGCTTTCCTCCTTTCCTATGCGGTAAACTGCGCCTATTTTACAAATACGAAATACGCGCCACTGGCCTGCCCCGTCACGGTGCCGGCACCTGGCGCTTTTGTGGGCAGCGTGTTCAGCAGCAGCACCGTGCGGCTTTCAGTATAAACCGGCTCGCCTTTTTTTGTAAATTCCACGGTAATCGTAACAGCGCGTGTGCCCTGCGGCGCAAAACGCACATTGCACTGCAAGCCCTTATATTCCGCATCGGGCAGCAAAGGCGTTTCAACATTGTTTGTATATTCCACCACGCCTTGCGGCGTAGCATACCAGCTGATTGCGCCTGCGCTTTGTGAACGCGCGTCGGCCACCGTAGCCTCTTTTGCCAAGCGCACACGCGGCTCCATCGTTTCTAAAAGCAGCACCGTGGCGGTTTTGGCATGGTTTTTATCCATCACGCGCACATATTGCGCGCTAAGGCTTACAAAAAGGCTGCCAAGCAACGTTAAAAGAAAGCCCATAATGGCAATCACGCAAATCAATTCCACAAGGGATATGCCCTTTTTGCTTTTTATCTTCAACGTGCATCCCCCTTTTTTCGGCTGGCGATTGTGTGCTATTTTCCGATGCTTTCATGCAAAATCCGCATGCTGACAGGCGCGTTTGCCACCTTGTCATCGGGCGTTTGCGCCGTGGCCTGCACAACATTTTGCTCGCCAAAATCCACCGACGTGCCGCCAAAATGCAGCACCACACGCTGCGGTGCCAGCACCGTTTGCACATTTGCGTCTTGCGTGCCGCTTTCAAAATAGGTGCACACGCTTTCTGCGTTTCGCGCCATATGCGCGCCACGCATATACCCCGTGGCCGCAAGTGCAAAAATTTGCAGCCCAAACACAAGCGCCAGCCCGATAATGGCAAGCGCACAAATAACCTCCACCAAAGTGGTGCCACGTTTATTTTTGCAGCGTTTTGTATTTCGATTCATGCGCTTCACCGCCTTTATTTGTGCTGCTTTTCGCTTTTTTATACGTTGCCCACCAGATTAAACATGCCAAACATGGGCATGGCAATCGCAATGACCACCGCGCCTACCACAACGGCTATCACCACGGTCATCAGCGGCTCCATCATTGTGGTAACGCGCTTTGCGCTTTCATCCGTTTGTGTTTCATACATATCGGCCATCTTAGAAAGCGTTTCCGACAAATTGCCGCTTTCCTCGCCCGCGCGCACCATGCTGATAAACACCGGCGCAAAAAATTTGTGTTTTGCCATCGCGGTGCTGATTGGATTGCCCATGCGCACCTCTTCTGAAATCTGCGTAAGGCCCGCAATCATAAATTGATTGGACAAAACCGATTGCGCAATGCCCAGCGCGGACAAAAAGTCCTGCCCTGCCTCTAATAATGTAGATAAAATGCGTGCAAAGCGCGCCGTTTGCGAATGCAGCACCAGCGCCCCCGCTACAGGAATATGCAAAACCGCGCGATCCACCAAAATGGCAAAGCGCAAGCTGGTGCGGCGCAGCGCAATATACAAGGCAACGAGGCCAAAAACGGCCACAAAAATCAAATACCAAAAACGGCTGAAAAACTTTGATATATTTAGCACCGATGTGGTAAACGCAGGCAAATCCTGCCCCATGCTGGCAAACATCTCCACAAAGGTGGGCATTACAACAATATTAATAATAATCAGCACGATAATCACCAGCACCAGCAAGATGCATGGATAAATGGCCGCGCTTTGCACCTTGCCAATCAGCGTATTTTGCTTTTCGATGTTGCGCGCAATTTGTGCAAAGCTGCGCTCCAGCCGCCCGTCGGCCTCACCTGCGCGCACGATATTTACCGCTACGCAATCAAACGCAGCAAATTTCTCCATCGATGCCGACAGCGCCACACCGTTCATCATATCAACATGCAATTCGCGAAATAAATGGCGAAGCCGCGCGTTTTTTTCGTTTTCCATCATCACTTCGATGGCCATGCTTAAGGTAACGCCCGCTTTGAGCATAATGGAAAGCTGATTAAACACCATAATCATCTTTTTGCGCGGAAACTTTTGCTTGTGGATATCCTTTTCAAACAGCTCGGCCGTGAAAATGCTTTTGGCCTCGCTGCCGTCCGCCCCAAGATTGATTTTGGCTTGCGAAAGCTCTGTGGGCACGAGCTTTAATTCTCGCAGCTTTTGCAGCGCGCTTGCTTCATTTTCGGCGCTGATTTCGCCTTTTGTACGTTTGCCGTTTTCCTGCACGGCAAAATAGGTGTATTTCAAAGCATTCCCTCCAATCCTGCGTTATTCTTCGGCAAAGTCCACCAGCTGCGCCGCTTCTTCAAAGCTGGTTTCGCCCGCCAGCACCAACGCGCGTGCGTCGTTTGCAATGGAATACATGCCCTCGCTGCACGCAAGCTCGCGCAGGCGGTCCGACGATTCCGACGCGTTGATGGACGCGCGCAAAAGCGGCGTGATGGGCATCACCTCTGCAAGCACCGTGCGGCCTGTAAAGCCTGTGCCTGTGCAATGCGGGCAGCCCACATGCCGATATAACGTAAGCGGCTTTTCGCCCTCGGCATGCAAAAGCTGTTTTTGCGTGGCAGACGCGGTATACGCCTTTTTGCACTGCGGGCATAGCTTGCGCACAAGGCGCTGGCTGATAACGCCCACAACGCTTGAGGCCACCATAAACGGCTGAATGCCCATATCCATTAAACGCACAACGGCGCTTGGCGCGTCATATGTGTGCAGTGTAGAAAACACCAAATGCCCTGTGATAGACATGCTGGTGGCAATTTCGGCGGTTTCGCGATCGCGGATTTCGCCAATCATCACCACGTCGGGGTCTTGGCGCAGCACGCTGCGCAAAACAGCGGGAAACGTAAGCCCCTGCGCGGGATTGATATTCACCTGCGTGATACCCGGCACCAGCATTTCCACCGGGTTTTCCACCGTAACAAGGTTAATTTCGCTGCGCTGTATTTCGCTAAGCGCCGCGTACAGCGTGGTGGATTTGCCGCTGCCCGTGGGGCCTGTTACCAGCACAATGCCATATGGCTTATGAATCAATGTTTCCAGCACCGCGCGGTTGCCGCTTGAAAAGCCCAGCGCATCCACATTCAGGTTAAAGCCCAGTGACGTTGTGATACGAATTACAATCTTTTCGCCAAACACGCCCGGCAACGTGGATAAACGCAAATCGATATTGTTTGTGCCCGAATTATACGTGGCGCGGCCATCCTGCGGGATACGCTTTTCGGCAATAGACATGCCCCCGATAAATTTTAAGCGGCTGCAAACCGAGGGAAAAATCTCGTTGCCTGTATTGATATAATCCAAAAGCTTGCCATCCACGCGAAAGCGCACGCGCATATTGCGCGGCCCCGGCTCGATATGAATGTCGCTGGCTTTCATGATGACCGCCTGCTCCAGCATATTGTTTACAAAGCGAATAATGGGCTGCTCTTCATCATTTGCGGCCTGCGCAGCGGCGGCGCTTGCCGCGCTTGCCAGCTCGTTGGAATCGGCCAGCGCTTTTGCCGCGTCAAACACCTTTTGCGTGGTGTATAGCTCGTGAATTTTCTCGGACACGCGACTTTTTTCGCAAATATAAATTTCGGCGGTAAGGCCGGTATGGATCTCGATATCATGCACCGAGGCGTAATCCATCGGGTCAGACACGGCCAGCTTTAGCGTGCCGCCCTGCTTGTCAAACGGCAGCATATTAGACGCGCGCGCCATTGCCTCCGGCACCAAAAGCGATAACGCTGGGTCAATGCGCACCGAAGCAAGGTCAACATATTTTAAATGCAGCTGGTCGCGCAAAGCACGGCAAAGCTGCTCCTCGGTAATAAAATTGCTTAAAATCAGCTGTGTGCCCAGACGATGCCCCGTTTCTTTTTGCGTTTTGAGCGCCGCTTCCAAATCCTGCTTTGTGATAACGCCCGCATTGATCAAGATTTCTCCAAGCTTTGCATTAAATACGTTCATCTACAATCCATCCCTTTCTTGGAAACTGTGCCGTTTCGGCTTTTGGCTTTTATAGCCGAAAAAGCCCCAAATACCAAGCAAACAAATGCTGCCACTCGTGTTGTAAAGCCAGCGCCGCTGCGATGCCCAGCACAAGATATGGGCCAAACGGCTGGCTGGACTTGCGCGTTATGCGTTTCGCCAAAAGCAAAACGGCAAACGCAGCCGCCGCCGTAAACACCGCTATCACGCTTGCGGCCAAAAGCCCCTGTGCCCCGCACAAAAACCCCGCCAAGCAAAACAGCTTCACATCGCCCATGCCCATTGCCTCGGCGTGATACAATTTCCCCGCCAGCCAAAACACGGCAAGGCTGCCCAAAAGGCCTATCCCCGCGCCCAAAAGCGCCGATACAATGCCGTTTTGCAGCGCAATCGGCGCGCCAAACAGCGCTGCGGCCAGCATCAATTCATCCGGCAAAATGCAATAGCGCCAATCGCACCAAGCCAAAAGCAATAATATGCCCGACAAAATTGCAAAGGCCGTTACGCCGATGCCGTTTGCTTGCCGCGCAAAAGCCATGCCTGTTACGGTATTGGCCAGCACAAAAAGCGCCACGCGCCCCGTGCGCGTTTTGCGCGCGGCTTTATCGTGTTTTTCCGCGGGTGGCTCGCCGTAATCGCAAAGCCATTTATCCGGCAGCCATGCAGCGCAAAGCGCCGCAAACGCGCCTGCTGCCGCGCTTATAATCGCCGCTTTTATCATACTTTTTCTTTGGTGTACATCGACACCGTTATAACGCATGCATCCCCAGGAGCATCATTTGTTTTTTGAAATGCAAAGTCGGTAACGTAAATGCCGCAGCCCTCGTTTGCTTCAAGGCTTTGGATAAAGCCCGCGGGCGGCTCGTGGATGCCGGCCAGCGTAACGCTTGCGCTGTATAAAAGCGTTTCGGGTGCATCGGCCAATGTGGCATCGCCCGCCGCGCTGATGGCAAGCGATTTCACCGACACGTCATTTGCATCGGCGGCGGCATAAATCAAATCCGAAAACACCACCTGCTGCTTTAATCGCATGTCTTGTGCAAACTGCGCGTCCAGTGTTTCTTTTGCGGCCTGTAGCGCATTCAGATTAAACTCGTGCGGGGCCAATAAATCCACCTGCGTTTTTGCGTTTGCATATTGCGCGTCCAGCTCGTTAATTTTTTGCGAAAACTTTGGAAAAAACACCAGCAAATACAATAGCACAACGGCCAAAAGCAGCAGCAAATACAGCACTGTTTTGCTAAACAAGCTTTTCATGCTTTTTTTGTTCATATCAGTTGTTCCCTCCTATATCCTGCAAAAGGTCTTCCGGTGTGGTTTCCACAGGTGTTTGCTCCGGCGCGGGCGTGGGCGCGGGCAGCGCGATATACGAGGAAGGTGTAAACGATAAGCGGCAATTGTAAAGGCCTGTTTCGTCCAAATCGCTGGAAAGGGTTAAATTTAAGTAATAGCCTTTATTTTGATAGATTTTTTCCTTCAGCTGTAAAAACAGCTGGATGTCTTTGGTTTTAAATTGCACATCATACTGCCCCACAGTGCCATCGTAGGAAATGGATTCCAGCATAAGCCCGTCTGTAAACAGTGCTTGCACATCGGGCAGCGTTTCGCCCATATTGGAGGTGTAATCCTTTAGCGCCGCAAGCTTATTGTCGATGCTTAAAACGCGCGTTTGCGCCTCGGCGGCTGCGGCCAGCGCGTTGGCCACAGGGGATAGCGCGGCAAGGCGCGTTTCAATGGCCGCAACAGACTGCGTTTTCAGCGCCACCGCAAAAGGCTGCGCCAAAAGCCCGATGGCCACCAGCGCTGTAACGGCAGCACACGTAAACGTGTTTACTCGCGTGCTTTTTTTGGCTTCGCGCAGCGCACCCAGCAAATCCAGCTTCGAGGCCGCGCCGCCGATATTGATAAACGCCGCGGTAAGCGGCTTTTTAAACGCAATAGATGCGGGCAGCTGCACATCGTCCACAAACACGCACGGCAAACCCAAATTGTCTACTGCCATTGCGCGAAAGCCCTCGTTTGCGCAGGCGTCTCCCGAAATAAAAAACGCCTCCAGCTCCAAATGGATCGGCGCACACACCACGCGCACCGTGCGCAAAATATCCCAAATAAACGAGGTGGCAAGCCCCTGTACTTCCTCGGCAAATTCGGGTGCAAATTCGCCTGTTTCCAGTGTTTTCAGCGCGGTTTTTTCATCGGTTTGCATGGCCTGCACCAGCGTGGGCAAAAGCGATGCCGAAAGCCCCGGCAAACGCCGCTGGCTTGCCAAAAGGCCATTGGCATAAATATTAATTAATGTATAGTCATAGCCAAAATCGATAGCCGCATACGTTTTATCGCCCATCACCGTGGGCAGTGCCATCGCGCATGCCGCCGCAAACGCATCAAAGCCCGAATGGATGCACGCCACGCTAAAGCCCTCACCCGCAAAACCCATCTCAATGCTTTTCAGGATATTCAGTGGCGTTGCCAGCAAAAGGCACACATGCTCCTTTGC
This sequence comes from Oscillospiraceae bacterium, assembly GCA_018055565.1. Lineage (GTDB taxonomy): Bacteria > Bacillota > Clostridia > Oscillospirales > Ruminococcaceae > JAGPHI01. Next base: position 11,450 of record JAGPHI010000002.1, read on the forward strand.
GGCATTTTGGTAGGCCCCAAACGGCAGATGCGACACCGAAAAATGGTCATATTGCTCACGCAGCACCGTGCGGGCCTCCAGCCTTGCAAAGCCGGCAACCGCCTTTTCCGCCACGGGTTGGTGCGAAAATTCTTTAAATACCACATCGTCCATTAGCGTGATGCTAATGCGCCTTGCTTTCACATTGCACGCTTTCAGCGCTTGCTTTACTTGGGCCGCAGCGGCAGCATAGCTGGTAGTATTTTGCTCGCGCGGTAAGCGAAACAGCGGCTTGCCCGCAGCCGCAGTGTGCAGTGTTGCAATCATTTGTGTGCTTGTAAACACCAAGCTGATCATGCGATACCCTCTTTCTTCTTGGCACAATTACCACAGAATACATATACCAATAATTATACAACAAAAATCATAAAAAGTCCGCTATTTTTTAAAATTTTTACCTGCTGCCAATAAGTGGGCGGCAATGCGCAAAAACACTGTCGCAAAGAGCTGCGTTTTGCTGTTTTGGCGCATGGTTTTTTGCCACTGGAAAAAAACATATAATAATGGTACAATAATACACAAGCACTTGCGCAGATGCGCAAATCCTGCGCACAAAAGAAATCTTTCGCAAAAAGACGCGCGGCTTTACCGCGCGCTTTAAGAAGGGAACGTTGTTATGAAACTGGATTACAAGCGCACTTTATTTGTTGGCCTTGCGTTCATGTCTATCTGCTCGTTTTGGCAAGTGTATGACGGCATTGTGCCGTTGATTTTGAAAAACACCTTTCAAATCGGCGATTTTTGGGCGGGCTGGGTGATGGCCGCAGACAATGTGCTTGCGCTGTTTATGCTGCCGCTTTTTGGTGCGCTGAGTGATAAAACGCGCTCGCGCTTTGGGCGGCGCATGCCGTTTATCGTGGGCGGCACCATCTTGGCGTGCACGGCCATGCTGGTATTGCCGTTTGCCGATGCCATTGTCAGCTTGCCGCTGTTTTTTGTGGGGCTGGGCGTTGTGCTGTTTGCCATGTCTACGTATCGCAGCCCCGCCGTGGCGCTGATGCCCGACGTTACCATGAAGCCTTTGCGCAGTAAGGCAAACGCCGTGATTAACCTTATGGGCGCCATCGGCGGCATCATTATGCTGGGTGCCATCCCCTTATTGGTATCTAAAACGGGCAAGCCCAATTATTTTCCGCTGTATCTTTTTACCATCGCGATTATGGCAGTATGCGTTTTGGTGCTGGTGTGGAAAATTAACGAGCCAAAATGCGTAGAGCAAATGCATGCCGACAGCCTTGCCGCCGGCATCGACACCGCTGCCGAAAAGCAAAAAAGCCCCGATGCGCCGAAGCAAAAGCTGCCGCGCGATGTGTTTATCAGCCTTTGCTTTATCCTTGCCAGTGTATTTTTTTGGTTTATGGGCTATAATGCCGTTACCACGGCATTTAGCAAATACGCCAATATCGCTTGGGGCATGCAGGGGGGCAATTACGCGTTGGTGCTTTTGGTGGCGCAGGCCGCGGCCATCGTGTCTTACCTGCCCGTTGGCATGCTTGCCAGCAAAATAGGCCGCAAGAAAACCATTTTGCTGGGCATTGTGATGCTGGCCGTTTCGTTTTCGTCCGCTATGTTTTTCAAAAGCTTTTCCGCCATGATTTTCTTTTTCTTTGCGCTTGCGGGCATCGGCTGGGCGTTTATCAACGTGAACAGCTACCCAATGGTTGTGGAGATGTCAAATGGCGCAGACGTGGGCAAATATACCGGCTATTATTACACGTTTTCGATGCTGGCGCAAACCATCACGCCCATCTGCTCCGGCGCACTTTTGCAGTTTTTTGGCTATCACACGCTGTTTCCGTATGGTGCCTTTTTTGTGGCACTCAGCTTTGTAACCATGCTGTTTGTGCGCCACGGCGACAGCCGCCCGACGCAAACCAAAAGCATCGAAGCCTTTGGCAGCGAGGAATAAGCGCAGCTTTTCAAACAGAGAGGAATTATACCCACCATGAAAATACCCCGCTTAATCAAAAAAGACATCAATCCGCAGGTGCTATGGATGCTTGCACTGGGGCTTTTTGCCGTAAAGCTGTTTTTGTGCAGCTTCCAGCTGATGTACGCTTCGCCCGATTTATCCCCCATCGACGACACGCTGATGGTAAACCTTGCAAAAAGCATTGCCGAGGGCAATTGGCTGGGCGAATACAATTGGCTTACGCTTGGCAAGCATGCGTTTTTTGCGTTTTGGCTGGCTTTTTTAAGCACCTTCGGCATCAATTTTTTAATTGGCGGTCAAGTGCTGTTTGCGCTTTCCTGCTTTGCGCTGCTATGCGCGATAAAACCGCTGTTTAAAACCAATTTGGCGCGGCTTTTTGTGTTTACCATTGTGCTGTTTACGCCCGCGTCCTGGGCCGAATACACGCTGCGCGTATACCGCGACAATATCTATCCCGCACTGGTGCTTTTGGCGCTTTGCGGCATTTTGGGCGCATTTGTGCGCATCAAAGAGCCGCCGCGCGCCGCCATTTGGTATTATGTGCTGACGGGCTTTTCGCTTGGTGCCGCGTGGCTTTGCCATGAAGACAATGCGCTTTTGTTGCCGTTTATCATTGTGGCCACGCTAGTATATCTTTTGGCGCTGTTTTTGGGCAAAGGCATCACGCGCCGCGGCGCAAGGCTTTTGCAGCTTTGCGTGCCCGCTGCGCTGTTTACACTGTGCATTGGCGGCTGGAGCGCGGCAAACTACGCCCACTACGGGCGCTTTATCGTAAGCGATTTCACCGCGAGCGAGTTTCAAAACGCGATGGGCGCTTTATCCCGCGCATATCCCGAAAAGCAAGAGCGTTATTTGCTGCTCCCGCGTGAAACGCGCCTTGCTTTATATGAAGCATCGCCCACGCTTGCCACCATCGCGCCATATCTTGAAACCGTTGAAATTTACAATGGCTATGGCAGCGTGCCGGATCAAGAGATTCTTTCCGGCGGCATCCATTGGGCCATTCGCAACGCAGCCGGACAAGCAGGCTATTACGAAACCGCCCAAAAAGCACAGCAGTTTTATCAAGATGTGGCAAACGAGGTAAACAGCGCTTGCGATGCGGGCGCATTCCCCGCGGGGCCGCCTGCAAGTGGCGTTTTCGCTCCGTATAAATCGGAATATTTTATACCCACTGTAAAGGCTTTTGGCGCGCAATTGAAGATGCTGCTTTTGTTTGAACAAACGGCCCCCACCGCCCAGTTATCCATTGCCCGCCCCGACCAAAGCGCCGACTGGGAAGATTTTATGGCCTGCGAAAGCACCAAAGCCGCCATAGCAGGCACCGACAAGCCCTATTTTGCGCCGCTGAATCGGCTGGCGTATTTTGGCTTAAACACGCTAACATGGATACAGCGCATTTTGCTTTGGCCAATGCTGGCGCTTACCTGCGTTTGGGTGTTTGGCTATGTGCGCCGCACGTTTAAAGCGCGCAAAAGCGGCCTGCCCGCCGATTGTATGGGCACGGTGCTGCTGTTTGGGTTTTTCCTTACAGGGCTTTTGCGCGTGGCGGCCATGTCGTATTTTATGGCGGTTATTTTTGGCGTGGGGGCTTATCTGATGTATGCATCCGCCGCCTGCGCCCCGATGCTGGCATTTTTGGCCTATTGCACCGCAAAATTTTTAGAAAAGCGCTTTGCGATAAACAGTGAAGGGACAGTGACGCCATGAATTTAGAAGAAATTCTGCGCTTTGCCGCAGAAAGCGAGGCCTCGGATGTATTTATCGTGGCGGGCGGCGGCGTAAATGTAAAGATATTTGGCCATCTGCACGAAAAAACCGACACGCTCACAGGCGCAGACACCGAGCGCCTTGTTGCGCAGCTGTATCGCATGGCAAACCGCGACATCACGCGCCTTGCCAATACAGGCGACGACGATTTTGGCCTTTGCGTTTCTGGCATTAGCCGTTTTCGCGTGTCGGCCTATCGGCAGCAGGGCACTTATGCGGCCACGCTGCGCTTAATCCGCGAGGATTTGCCCGATTTTCGCAAGCTGTGCATCCCCGAGGGCATCATGCGTTTGGCCGCAAAGCAAAAAGGGCTTGTGCTGGTTACAGGCACAACGGGCAGCGGCAAATCCACAACGCTGGCCTGCCTGATTAACGCCATTAACGAGCAGCGCGAGGGGCACATTATCACCATAGAGGACCCTGTGGAATATCTGCATCCGCACAAAAAAAGCGTGGTCAGCCAGCGCGAAATTGAAACCGACACCGAAACGTATCTTTCTGCGCTGCGCGCATGCCTGCGGCAAGCGCCGGATGTGATCCTTGTGGGCGAGATGCGCGATTATGAAACCATCTCGGTTGCCACAACCGCGGCCGAAACGGGGCATCTTGTGTTTTCTACCTTGCATACGGTGGGCGCAGCCTCTACAATTGACCGTATGATTGACGTGTTCCCCGCGCAGCAGCAAAACCAAATTCGTGCGCAGATTGCCATGATATTACAAAGCGTAATATCGCAGCAGCTTATACCAACAGTTGACGGAAAACTGGTTGCCGCGTTTGAAATACTGCACACAAACACCGCTATCCGCAATTTAATACGCGAGGGCAAGGTGTTTCAAATCGACAATTCCATCGCGATGGGGCGCGCCGAAGGCATGATTGGCATGGACAGCAGCATTTACGATTTGTTTGAAAAGGGCATTATCACAAAAGAAAATGCCATTCGCTATGCCGTTTTGCCCGAACAAATGCGCCGCCGCGTATCGGGCGGGCCGATTTGAGTTTGCTTTATGCCGCAGATATGGCAAAAAATCGCTAAAGCCGCTTGCTAATCGCCCGTTTGGCATGCATGGCACGCAAATGGGCGATAGGAATATAACATAATTTTGGAGGATTTTTCTTGAACGAACTTTTTGAACAAATTGATAAACGGCGCACCTTTGCGATTATCTCCCATCCGGACGCAGGCAAAACCACGCTGACAGAAAAGCTGCTTTTATACGGGGGCGCCATACAGCTGGCCGGCGCGGTAAAGGGCAAAAAGTCTGCGCGTCACGCCGTAAGCGACTGGATGGAAATTGAAAAGCAGCGCGGTATCTCGGTAACAAGCTCTGTGATGCAGTTTAATTACAAGGATTTTTGCATCAATATTTTGGACACCCCCGGCCATCAGGACTTTTCCGAGGATACCTATCGCACCTTGATGGCGGCCGACAGCGCCGTGATGGTGATCGACGCCGCAAAGGGCGTGGAAAACCAAACCAAAAAGCTGTTTAAGGTGTGTGTGCTGCGCAATATCCCCATTTTTACATTTGTAAATAAGATGGACCGCGAGGCGCGAAACCCCTTTGACCTTTTGGAAGAAATTGAAAGCGTTTTAGGCATCGAAACCTACCCGATGAACTGGCCCATCGGCTCCGGCAAGGAATTTAAAGGCGTGTATGACCGCGAGAAAAAAGAGATTGTCACCTTTAAGGCCGCCGCGCGCACAGGGCAAACGCAGGTAGAGGCCGTGGCCGCACATTTGGGCGATACCAATTTAGACGCGCTTTTAACAGCGCCTTTGCACCAAACTTTATCGGATGATATCGAGCTTTTAGATGGCGCTGCGTATGATTTTGATTTAGAAAAAGTGCAAAACGGCAAGCTGACACCCGTGTTTTTCGGCTCGGCGCTGACCAATTTTGGTGTAGAGCCGTTTTTGGCCGATTTTTTACGCCTCACCTCCTCCCCGCTGCCCCGCAA
>JAGPHI010000105.1 GCA_018055565.1 Oscillospiraceae bacterium
CAATGCTTGCCACCGCCAACGCCTGCTGGGCCACGTTGAGCGAAACCCCGGCCAACCTGATGCTGCCGCGCGCGCCAAAGGCCGGCAAACGCATTTTGCTGGAGCGCATCGGCTTTGTGTGGAAGCACATGAAGTTTACCCATAAAGTAACGGCGCGCAATTTGTTTCGCTATAAAAAGCGCTTTTTTATGACAGTGATTGGCATTGCAGGCTGCACAGCCTTGCTTTTAACGGGCTTTGGCCTGCGCGATTCTATCAGCGATATTATCAACAAGCAATTTGGCGAAATATTTACCTACGATTTAATTATCTCGGTAAAGGATGAGGCAGCCGCCAAAAGCGAGGCGCTTTTGGGCGTGTTAAATAACCCCGCCGACATTCAATCTTCGCTGGCTGTGCATCAGGAAAAAGCCACCAATGTATTTGACGGCACCTCCACCACCATTTATTTGGTGGTGCCCGAGGATGAAACGCAGCTTGGCAATTTTATCGATTTGCACGAGCGCCGCGGCAAAGCGCCTGTGCCACTTGGCGAAAGCGGTGTAATCCTGAGCGAAAAGCTGGCGGCGCGCGCAGGTGTAGGCGTGGGCGACACCATTACGCTAACCAATAATAACAAAAAAACAGGCAGTTTCACCGTAGCAGGCATTGCCGAAAACTATGTAGAAAACTATGCCTATTTCTCCCCCGGCGAATACCAGCGCGGCTTTGGCGAAGCGCCCCAGTTTTTGCTGTATTACGCGCGGGATGCCGCGGCAGACGGCGAGGGCGAGGAAGCGCTGGCCACAAAGCTTTTGACCTGCGACGACATCAACAGCATCAGCTTTGTATCTGCCTTGCGCAAAACCTTTGACGATATGCTGCACAATATCACCTATATTGTGTATGTGCTGATTGTTTCGGCAGGGGTGCTGGCGTTTATCGTGCTATATAATCTAACCAATATCAATATAACCGAACGGCAAAAAGAGATTGCCACCATCAAAGTGCTCGGCTTTTTTGACGGCGAGGTGGCCGCCTATGTATACCGCGAAAACGTGGTGCTTACGCTGATTGGCACGGCGGTGGGGCTTGTGCTGGGCATATTTTTGCATATGTTTGTCATCCGCACTGCCGAGGTGGACGTGGTGATGTTTGGGCGCGAAATCTCGGCATACAGCTTTATCATTTCTGCCGCGCTTACCCTGTTTTTCTCGGCTGCCGTTAATTTGGTGATGCGCGGCAAGCTGCGCCGTATCAGCATGGTGGAAAGCATGAAAGCGCCCGAATAGCGCAATTGCCCCCACTTTACTTGCGCATTGCAACCGCTTTATTCTCCAGTGCCCCCGCGTTACTTGTGCAATGCCCCCACTTTACTTGCGCATTGCCCTTGCGTTACTTTCGCATTGCCTAAGGCTTACTACTCCATGATAGCCCGGCTGCTCATCGGCAGCCGGGCTTTTTTATATGCGCCTCGGCCCTTTACAAAAAGCTTTCTTTGCTGCGCTTTTTGTGCTATACTTTTCCCATAAAACGCGGCGCAGCCATCAGGCGCAGAAAACGAGGTTACTATGACAAACAATCATCGCATCGTAAAATACGCCTGTTACACCGCCAATTTGTCGATGTCGGTGGTGGGCACGCTTTCTCCGCTGTTATTTTTAACGTTTCGCAGCCTTTACGGCGTGTCGTATTCCATGCTGGGGGCGCTGGTGCTGCTCAATTTTTGCACCCAGCTTTTGGTGGATTTGCTTTTCTCGTTTTACTCGCACAAATTTGATATGGCAAAGGCCGTGAAGCTTACGCCATTTTTAACGGTGTTGGGGCTTTTGGTGTATGCGCTGTTTCCGTTTATGTTTCCCAATGCCGTGTATGTGGGGCTGGTGCTGGGCACCATCATTTTTGCGGCTTCGGGCGGGCTTGTGGAGGTGCTGTTAAGCCCCGTAATTGCCGAAATCCCCGCCGAAAACCCCGAGCGCGAAATGAGCAAGCTGCATTCCATCTATGCGTGGGGCGTGGTGGCCGTGGTGATAATCAGCACTGTGTTTTTATCGGTGCTTGGCAAACAAAACTGGCAATGGCTGGCGCTTTTATTTACATTGGTGCCGCTTGTTTCCTGCATTTTATTTATGCAATCCGACATCCCTGCGATGCAAACACCCGAAAAAGCCGCAAATGTGTGGCAGCTGGTAATCAAAAAAGAGTTTTTACTTTGCTTTTTTTGCATTTTTCTGGGTGGTGCCAGCGAATGCACGATGGCGCAGTGGAGCTCCAGCTATTTAGAGGGGGCGCTGGGCATCCCAAAGGTTTGGGGTGATGTGCTGGGCGTTGCCATGTTTGCGTTGATGCTGGGGCTTGGGCGCACGATGTATGCAAAATACGGCAAGCACATTCATCGGGTTTTGTTTTGGGGCTCTGCGGGTGCCTTTGTGTGCTATCTCACGGCAGCCCTTTCGCAAAATGCCATGCTTGGGCTTTGCGCGGCGGCCTTAACGGGCATTTGCGTATCGATGCTGTGGCCCGGCAGCCTGATTGTGGCTTCGGGCAAATTTCCTGCTTCGGGCGTGGCTATTTTTGCGCTGATGGCCGCCGGAGGCGACCTCGGCGGCTCGGTTGGGCCGCAGCTGGTGGGGCTTGTGACGGATACTGTGCTGCAAGGCGCATGGGCCGCGCCGCTTGCCAAAACACTTAACCTTAGCCTAGAGCAGCTGGGCATGCGCGCGGGGCTTTTTACGGCGACGCTTTTCCCCCTATTGGCGGCCATTTTATTTGCCGTGCTGTTAAACAGTAAGCGCAAAGAAACCGCGCAAGAAACTGCGAGCGAACCCTTGCAATAAACCGCAAACAAAGCTTTGCGTGAACGTGTAAAGAACCCGCGAGCGAAACTGCCATAAACCCGCCCATAAAGGCGCAAGCAGTTAAACATTTAATAGCGCGCACAAAGATATCTTTAACGCAAAGCCGCAAGGCATGCGCAAAATACTAAAACGCCGTGTATAATTTATTATAAATTATACACGGCGTTTCGTTATAGCTGCTATTTTGCTGCGTTTAAAACCTGTATTGCTGTGCGTGTTGCATCGATTTTACACGATTGCTTATTTTTGTGCGTTGTTCAAGCTTTGCACCAATTCGGCCAGCTTTGCTCTTGTTACCGCGCCCGGCGCATACATTTCAAAAAACTCGGCGATGCCCCAAAAGGTATTTTCGATGCCCGCTTTTAGCAAAGGTGTCACCTTGTCGCGCGGCACCATGTTTTCCCGCACAAGGAAATCAAAAAAGCATTGCGTGGCAGCTTCGTTTTGAAACAACTCGCAAAAATGGGTATCTGCCATAATGGTTGCAGGTTTACGCGCATTGCCTGTAATATATACGCTGCCTTCCAGTGGCAAATCTCTGCTGCCGCCGCCAAGCAGCACCATAAATTCGCCGCTGTCTGCCACCCAGCCCCCTTCGGCAGGGTCGTAATATTGAAAATCGCGTGCAGAAAGCGTAAACGAAACGGTTTTGCTTTCTTTTGGCGCTAAATCTACTTTCAAAAAGCCTTTCAGCTCCTTGTCGGGGCGCTTTAATTTGGCGTGCTTGTCGCGCACGTATAGCTGCACCGTTTCTTTGCCTTGCATGGTGCCTGTATTGGTTACTGTGCAGCGCACTTCAATGGTTTGGGCAAGGTTTGCCCGTTCGGGTGATATCGAAAGGGCCGAATATTGAAAGCAGGTATACGAAAGCCCATGCCCAAACGAAAACAGCGGCTGTGTTTCTTTGGTATCATAATAGCGATATCCCACAAAAATTTCTTCGCTGTAAACATGCCGATGATTTTCGCCCGGGAAGCTTAAAAACGCGGGTGTATCCGACAGCTTTTTCGGCATCGTTACCGCCAGCTTGCCCGATGGATTTGCCTTTCCAAAAAGCAGCTGCGCCACTGCATAGCCCGCGCCCTCACCGCCAAATCCGGGCAGCAGCACTGCCCGTGCCGCGCGAATCCACGGCATAACTACGCTTTCGCCACTCATCACCACAACAACAACGTTTTTTTGCACCGCGCTTACCGCTTGCAATAGCGCAAGATGCGCGGCATCAATATCAAGATGCGTGCGATTATAATCATCGCTTTCCAGCGGCAAAGACGCCCCCACGAATACAATTGCCATTTCTGCGTTTTGTGCAGCACAAACAGCGTCTTGTAAAAGCGCCTGCGCGTTTGTGCATGCAGCATTTTCTGCATTTTCATAGCCCGGCGCATATTGAAATGCCACATTTTTTGGCGCTGCCGCTTGCAGCTGCGCATACGGAATATCCACCTTTTGCGCATTTACAATTGCACAGCCGGTGCCTTGATACATGGGATTTTGCGCAAGTGCACCTAAAACGGCAATGCTTTTTACAGCGCTATCTATGGGCAATATTCCATCATTTTTTAATAGCACCGCCGATTCCAGCGCAGCGCGGCGTGCCAGTTGATGGTGCGCCGTTTTTTGGTTTTCGGTTAAGGGCTTTTTTGCGCGGCGCGGCGCGTTTATCATGCGCAACATGCGTCGGCAATGCTCGTCCAGTTCCTGCTGCGTTATCACCCCGCTTTCCAGCGCCTCTTGCACACATTCGATAAATCGCTCGCTGTGCGGCATATGCAAGTCAAGCCCCGCTTTAAACGATTCTACCGAGTTTTTCACAGAGCCCCAATCCGAGATTACAATGCCCTCAAAGCCCCATTCTTCGCGCAGCACATTGGTAAGCAAGCGCGTATTTTCGCTTGCTTGCACGCCGTTTACCAAATTGTACGAGTTCATCACTGCCGCGGGCTTTGCTTGTTTTACGGCGCGTTCAAAGCCTGCAAGATATATTTCGCGCAAGGCGCGTTCGTCTATTACAGAATCCACTATCGTGCGCAGGCTGTCGGAATTATTGGCGCAAAAATGCTTGATGCACGCATACGCGCCGTTTTCCTGAATGCCCTGCACCATCGCCGCTGCCATTTCGCCCGATAGGCAAGGGTCTTCCGAATAATATTCAAAGCCACGCCCTGTCAGCGGGTGGCGGCGGATATTCATGCCGGGCCCCAATATCATATGAATGCCCTCGCCCGTGCAT
>JAGPHI010000106.1 GCA_018055565.1 Oscillospiraceae bacterium
TGCCAGCACGGCTGTGCCGGGCTCGATACTGGCCGAGGGGCTAACATACGCGCGCGGGTGCACAAATGTGGGCAAAAGAAAGCCCGCCGCCAAAAGCCGCCGCAGCCAGTCGACACGCAAAAGATTATTGCCAAGCGCCGCATAGGCAAAGCGATATTGTGGCAAAAAACGTTCATATTCGCAAAGCTTGCCCAGCGCTTGCCCGTTTGCATCGTCTAAAAACGCAATGTCGGCAAACGCGCCACTTTCGGCTGCTAACTCCCGAATAACGCGGCCATAGCCGCCCGCACCCAGAATTAAAAGGTTTTCCAAGTAGGCATCATTCCTTTCTCTCTTTACGTGCTGTTTATAGGTATAGTATACTATGTTTCGTGCAAGTCTACAACTTTAAAGTGCGCTGTGGGCAAAAATTTGTCAACCTGCAAATGCATTTTTTTGTAAAAGTACTTTCAAAACTATACTTTTGTGGTATAATAACTGCATCGCAGTTATTATACCTTATATGTCCCCACTCGCGGAGCTCGGGGATGACAAGTACACCCTATCCTGCGGATATGGTGTACTAACGACATCGGTCGTTATTATACCTTATATGTTATGCTTGGCCATGCGGCTATGCCGTGGCCATAACGATATAAACCAATAACGCAAGCAATGAGCAGCGGATTGATTATACTTAGGAGAATGAAATGGCGGATAGCATTTTACAGCTGAATCATATCACAAAACGCTTTGGCGAAGCCGAGGTTTTAAACGGTGTTACCCTTTCGGTGGAAAAAGGCGAATTTATCACGTTGCTGGGCGCGTCGGGCTGCGGCAAAACCACAACGCTGCGCATCATTGCGGGGCTTGAAACGCCCGACGAAGGCAGCGTGCTTTTAGGCGGGCGCGACGTTACGGCGTTGCCGCCCAATAAGCGCGATGTCAACACGGTGTTTCAAAGCTATGCGCTGTTTCCGCATATGACCGTAAGCGCCAATATCGCTTACAGCTTAAAACTAAAAAAGCAAGATAAAGCCACGATGGAAAAAACCGTTACCGAGGCGCTCGAATTGGTGCAGCTTTCTGGCTACGAAAAGCGCATGCCCGCCGAGCTTTCGGGCGGGCAGCGGCAGCGCGTGGCGATTGCGCGCGCCATTGTTAATAAGCCGCAGGTGCTTTTATTGGACGAGCCACTGGGCGCGCTGGATTTACAGCTGCGTCGCCAAATGCAAATTGAATTAAAGCAGCTGCAAAAGCGGCTGGGCATTACCTTTATTTATATCACGCACGACCAAGAAGAAGCGCTGAACATGTCTAGCCGCATTGCTGTAATGCGCGGCGGCCGTTTTGAGCAAATTGGCACGCCCGCCGAGGTGTATGACGCGCCCAAAACCGCTTTTGTTGCGCGCTTTGTTGGCTCGGCCAATATTATTAAGGGCACGGTAACGCAGGCGGAAGAAGAGTATATTACGCTTACCACTGCGGGCGGCACCGTGCGCGCCAAAACAATGGGCAAGCCCTTTGCGCCCGGCGATGCCGTTACGCTGGCTGTGCGCAGCGAGCATGTGCAGTTTTCAAAATGTGCCGAGGGCATTCCGGCAACCGTAAGCGAAAAAAGCTTTGCGGGCGGCATGCTGCGCATTGCCTTTGCCCTTGCAAACGGCACCGAGCTGATTGCCAGCCGCCACGGCATTAATGCCGACATTGACGTGGGCGACACATTGCATATCTGCTTTGCACCCGAAAATGCGGTGCCGGTGGAAAATGCGCCTTTGGATGAAACACGCTGACTGAAACACGCTGATGCAGCACGCTAATTCAAACTGCAACACGCACATACAACATGCTTTTACAAAACGGCTATTGGGCGCTGCCGTGCCCACGGCCATTATGGATACAAAAGGGGGTGCCACGTGAAAAAATCGCGCAATGCACAAAGCAATCTTGATAAAAATAATCGCTTCATGGCGCTGCCGCTGTATCTATTTACACTGGTTTTCGTGTTGGGGCCTTTAGTGTATATGCTCATTCTCAGCTTTCAAAAACGCGCCGAGGTTTGGGGCGTGGTAAATGAATTTACGCTCAAAAACTATCGCGATATTTTAGAGCCGATTTATCTTAAAACCTTTTGGGATTCGCTGGTGCTGGCCTTTGTTAGCACGGGCGTGATTATGCTTTTGGGCTATCCGTTTGGCTATTTTATGGCAAAGCTGCCGGCGGCATGGAAAAAGCGCATGATGCTGCTTTTGATGATTCCGTTTTGGACAAGCGCGCTCATTCGCCTGTATGGGTGGATTATCATTTTGGGCGCAAACGGCACATTGGACAAATTTTTGATGGCGCTTGGCATCACAAAGGAGCCGCTAAAGCTTTTATACAGTTACCCTGCCGTGGTGGCGGGCATGGTGTATGCGCTTTTGCCGTTTATGATTTTTGCGGTGTATTCCAGCGCCGAAAAGCTGGATTGGAGCCTTGTAGAGGCCGCGCGTGATTTGGGCGCATCGCCGTTTACGGCGTTTCGCACCGTTACGTTTAAGCTGACGCTGCCGGGGCTTTTGTCTGGCGTGATACTCACCTTTATTCCGTCGATGGGGCTGTTTTTCATTGCGGATATTTTAGGCGGCAACAAAGTGGTGCTGGTGGGCAGTGTGATACAAGAGCAGCTGATGAAAGCGCATAATTGGCCATTTGCGGCGGCGCTTGCCGTAATTTTGATGATTTTAACCAGCTTGATGATTGCCCTTTACCGCAAGGTAACAAAGGTGAAAGATTTGGAGGGGCTGCTTTGAAACACATTCGTATCGCCTCGGAAAGGGAACGCAATGAAAAATAAAACAAAGCTTCCCAATCTTTATCTTGGCTTTTTAATTGTGCTGATGTATCTGCCCATTGCGCTGGTGATGGTGTACTCGTTTAACGAGAGCAAGCTTTCCAGCGTATGGGGCGGGTTTTCGCTAAAATGGTATGCGCAGCTGTTTCGCGATAAGGCCATTTTTGAAGCGCTTCTCAATAGCATTATTTTAGCTGCCGCCAGCTGCGTGTGCGCCGCTGTGATCGGCACGCTGGCCGCTGTGGGCATGCCCAAAGCAAAGCTGCCGGGCAAAGGCGCGGTGGAATATCTTTCGCAGCTACCCATCATGATACCCGAAATTATTTTAGGCATGGTATTTATGACGTTTTTTGCGCTTTTGGGCTTGCCGTTTGGCATGCTTACGCTGATTATCGCGCACACTGCTTTTTGTATACCGTATATTTATATGCTGGTAAAGGCGCGTTTGGTTGGGCTAGACAAAAGCCTTGCCGAGGCGGCACGCGATTTGGGCGCAAGCGAAGTGCGCGTGTTTTTTGATATTATTTTGCCGCTGATTGCCCCCGCCATTGCATCGGGCATGCTTTTAAGCTTTGCCATGAGCTTTGATGATGTAATTATCAGCATTTTTGTAACCGGTGTAAATGTAAATACGCTACCCATTAAAATTTACTCGCAGATGAAAACGGGTGTCACGCCCGAAATCAATGCACTTTGCACCGTAATGTTGGCCTTAACGGTTTCGATGGTTTTGCTGTCTGCATGGCTTGGCAATGCCGGAAAAAACCTTCATAAGGATAAATAACCCCCAAAATGCTTGCGGCGCTATGCCGCAGGCCAGAAGAAAGGATAAAGCAATGAAAAAACTCATTTCCGCCATTATGGCACTTACGCTTTGCGCTGCGGCCTTTGCAGGCTGCTCGGGCGCTGCAAAAAACGACAGCATCACGCTGTACACTTGGGAGGGCATGTTTCCGCAGGAAGTGCTGGACGGCTTTACCAAAGAAACGGGCATCAAAATCAACTATGCCAATTTTGACACAGACGAAACCATGCTGGCAAAGCTGGAAACCGCAAAGGGCGGCGATTATGATGTGGTGATTGCCGATGATTATATCATCAAAACCGTTGTAGAAGAGGGCCTTGCCCAAAAGCTGGACAAAACCAAGATTTCCAATTTTGGCAATATCAACCCCGTGGCACAAGGCCAGTTTTACGATGCCGCCGATGAATATACCGTGCCGTACGGCGCAGGCGTGCAAACTATTGTGTATAACCCCGCCACCGTCACAAAGGACGTCACGGGCTATGCCGATTTGTGGGACCCGTCTTTTAAAGACAATATCGCCATCATTGGCAATTACCGCGTAATTAACGGCATGGCGCTGAAAGTGCTGGGCGAAAGCTATAACACCGAGGATGCCGCCAAAATTGAAGCCGCGGGCAAAAAGCTTTTGGAGCTGGCACCCAATATCCGCCTCATCAAGGACGATAATGTGCAAAACGATTTAATCAACGGCGAGGTTAGCACCGCCATTATGTATACCTCGCAGGTAACAATGGCCAAAATGGCCAACCCCGATTTAAAAGTGGTGTTCCCCAAAGAGGGCGACGGCTTTGGCATTATGGCGGGCTTTATCCCCTCAAAAGCGCCCAACGCCGATGGTGCACACAAATTTTTTGAATATTTGCTGCGCCCCGAAATCTCGGCACAGTGCTTTGAATATATCGGCTACTATTGCACCAACAAAGCCGCAGACAGCATGATTAAACCCGAATTTAAAGACTTTTTAACCTTGCCCGCCAGCTTTCAAAACCCCGAAATGATTGCCCCTGTTTCCGCCGCTGCGGAAGAGGTGCACACAAAGGTGTGGACAGAGTTTAAAAACAGCTGCAATTAATGGCATCGGCGTATTGCCTGCGCCAATATCGCATATTTGCGTAAAGGGCACAGGCAGCAATGCCTGTTTACAGCCAAACAATAAATCATTATATGGGCGGGCATGTGCCCGCCCATATCGGCGTATACGCATGCATTTTGCGTATCAGCCATTTTACAGCATGCAAAAAGAAAGAATGAGGGATTCTATGGACAGCACACAGCAAAGCATTTTGGCCGCAATAGATGAAAAGCGCGCAGACATTATTGCCTTTGGCAAAAGCATCAAGGGGGAAAAGGGCTTTTCCGAGTGGGATACCTCGCAAAAAATGCAAGCAGCGCTGGAATCGCTTGCGCTTACCGTACAAACAGGCCTTGCCGTCACGGGCGTGCGCGC
>JAGPHI010000107.1 GCA_018055565.1 Oscillospiraceae bacterium
TCCTATTACGGCCATGAGGAAAGCACACAAAATGCACATTGCCCCAACTGCAATAAACCCGAGCACAAAAACCCGCAAAAACCCGCCGATGCAGGCGCAAAACAGCAGGATTCCAGCGCGCAGCATGCCGAAAGCCGCCAGCAAGACGGCAAGCCCTATGCCGATTTAGACGCCACCGAGGGCGGCACGCCCGGCCATCGCGGCGAGCAGGAATATTTTCCCGCATTGCACGACGAATAATGCACACAGCATAAAACGGCTATCACGCAAAACCAATAGCCAACACGCAGCGCAACAGGTAATGAATGCAAATGCAAGCGTATATGTTTAGGTGTAAAGTGCACAGCGCAGCACAGCTACGATACATGCTGTGCGCACAGTGTAAAACTGCTGCATGCAGATGCTAAACCATAGCGCCAACGCATTTGACTTTAACACAAACAAAAAAAGCCGCCTCGATGGAGGCGGCTTTCAGTTTGCTCTTATACGGCGCGGGTAACTTTGCCCGAACGCATGCAACGGGTGCAGGCGTAGATGTAACGGGGGGAACCGTCCACTAAAGCTTTCACTCTTTTTACATTCGGTTTCCAAGTCCTGTTAGCACGTCGATGAGAATGCGAAACCTTAATACCAAAGGTTACGCCCTTATTACAACAATCACACTTGGCCATTCACTGCACCTCCTCTTTTCAAGTCGCTAGAATATAATATCAAAGATTCTGATAAAAAGCAAGCCTTTTCAGAAATAAACTTCTTTCTTATTGTAAATCGTGCCAAAAAACTGTATAATGAACTGTAAATGGCACCGAAAACACGTTTTATTTCGAAAGCGATTTCGCCATTTACCACGGAACGAACATAATTGGAGTTATTTCATGTCTGGAAATATTGTTATTTATGCAATTCGCGCGCTTGTAATGCTGTTGGCCATCCCCGTGCACGAGGCAAGCCACGCGCTGGCTTCGTATCTTTTGGGCGATTCCACGGCAAAGGATCATGGGCGCTTAACGCTGAATCCCATTGCGCATTTTGATTTATTTGGTGCACTATGCATGGTTTTAACAGGGTTTGGATGGGCAAAGCCTGTGCCCATCGGCGCAAACCGCTTTCGCCAGCCTAAGCTGGGCATGGCGCTTTCGGCGCTTGCGGGGCCTGTATCCAACCTTTTGCTCGGCTATTTTGGCTATTTTGGCTATAAGATGATTAAATATATGCTGCCCATCGGCAGGCCGCGAGATATTTTGCTATTGTTCTTTTCGGTGCTGGTGCAAATCAACGTGCTGCTTGCGGTGTTTAATCTTATTCCCGTGCCCCCGCTGGACGGCTCGCGCATTTTGCTGATTTTTCTGCCGCAGCGCCTGTATTTTGCCATCATGCGTTACGAAACCTATATTTTTTTGGCGCTCTTTGTGGTGCTGATGACGGGCGTGCTGGATGCGCCGCTGGATTTTGTGCAATTGTTTTTCCATTGGCTTTTCGACAAGGGCACCCTTTTTGTAGACATGGCGTTTATGTCGCAAGCGCTGTAAACGCGCGTGCGCTGCATTGGCGCGCGGGCATCGGCTTTGCGTATATACGATATAAAGCGCCGCGCACTATACGCGAGCGCGATGTGCCGTGCCTAGCAAGGCGCAAATACCGCCGCACATGTGTTTTCAATATTTATAACGATATTTTTACGGTATTTTTTGAAAGGAGGCATTTGCATGGAGGCACTCAGCTTTCAGCTTAACGAGTTTGAAGGCCCACTGGATTTGCTTTTGTACTTAATATCCAAAAATAAAATGAATATCTATGATATTGAGATTGTGGCGCTGATTAACCAGTATTTAGCGGCTGTTGATGCCGCCGAGGATGCGTCTTTAGAAAGTGCCAGCGAATTTATCGAAATGGCCGCAAAGCTTGTGCAGATGAAATCGTTTTTTCTTTTGCCCAAATCCGACGAGGCCGAGCGTATGCGCCAAGAGCTTACCGGCCAGCTTGTGGAATACAGCATGTGCAAGGCCGTGGCCGAAAAGCTGCGCGCCATGAGCGAGGGCGTTTTTATCGTTGTGCGCGAGCCAATGGAAGTGGAGCTGGATGAAACCTATCGGCAAACGCATGATATCTTTTTGTTGGAAC
Organism: Oscillospiraceae bacterium; assembly: GCA_018055565.1. Lineage (GTDB taxonomy): Bacteria > Bacillota > Clostridia > Oscillospirales > Ruminococcaceae > JAGPHI01. Next base: position 2,122 of record JAGPHI010000107.1, read on the forward strand.
AGGCCTATATCGGCCTAATGGGGCGCTCTGCGCGCAAGCGGCCGCCGCGCCAAGAGCAATTTGAGCCCATTGTGCAAGCGCCGTTTGTGTCGGTTACATCGCGCATCATTCATATTTTGCGCGGCCTTGTAACGGGCAAATCCCATCGTTTGGGCGAGTTTTTTTATAAAAGCGGCGGGCGCAGCCAAATGGTGGCCACCTTTTTGGCCATGCTGGAGCTGGTGCGCGCAGGGCGCATCACCATTGATGTGGATGAGGAAATCAGCGTTGCAAAGCGCGGGCGAAGCCGCATGTAATGCACATGATGCGCTGTGCAAAGCGTTTTGTGCACGCAGTATGCGGCGCGCTTGTTTTGTAAGAAAGGATTAAAATTGCTATGGATTTAAAACAATATAAGGCTGCTGTAGAAGCCATGCTTTTTGCCTACGCAGAGCCCGTATCGGCCGAGCGCCTTGCGTCTGTGCTTGCCATTGAAACCGCAATCGTAGAGCGCCTTTTGGTGTCGATTAAAGACGACTGCGAAGAAAGCGAGCGCGGCATCATGCTCATTCAGCTGGAAAACGAATGGCAATTTGCCAGCAAAAGCGCCTATGGCAATTACATTAAAGCCGCGCTGGATACGCGCCGCAACACACCGCTTACGCCCGCGGCGCTGGAGGTGCTTGCGATTATCGCATACAATCAGCCGGTTTCGCGCTCGTTTATCGAGCAAGTGCGCGGCGTGGATTCATCGTCCACCGTGCAAACGCTTTTACAAAAACGCCTTGTGGAAGAGGCGGGCCGCCTTGATTTGCCGGGCCGTCCCGTGGCGTTTCGCACCACGGATGCCTTTTTGCGCACATTTGGCATCTCGTCTTTATCCGAGCTGCCCTCGCTGCATGCCGACGATATTTTGCCCGAGGTGCCCGCCGCACTAAGCGAGGCCGCCGAAGCGCCCGCGCCCACCGCGCAAACCGAGCTTTCGCCCGCGCCGCCCTTGCGGGATGCAAACGATGTGGATAACGAGGAAAACGCTTAAAATCCGTTTTAAGCCAATTCTCAATGGTTAAGGAATGGGTATCATATGCAGATTTTTTTTACAGTGCTTTTATGGGTTTTTCTTGCGCTGCTGGGCATTCTTTTGCTTTTGCTGCTCATGCCCGTATGCGTGTCGGTAGAATATGACTATACTAAGCTTACGGTGCTTTTGCGCGTGCTGGGTTTTAAATTTACCCTATACCCCGCCAAAGAAAAAGCCGAAAAAGCGCCAAAACCCGCCGAAGAAACGCCTGAAACACCCCCGCAATCGGACGAAAAGCCCAAGCAAAAACCAACCTTGCCAACCCTTGAGCAAATTTCGGGTCTTGTGTCTACCGCAAACGGCGCGATACGGCTTTTATTAAAGGGCGTGTTTTTTCGCAAAATCCGCATTGTGTATCCGTATTATCAAGAGGACCCCGCGGATACGGCAATCGGCTATGGCAAGCTGCAAGCATATTTGGGCGGCGCCATTGCCACGCTGCGCAATTTTCTGCATCTTTCGTTTAAAGAGCTGTCCATTATACCCGATTTTGCAAATGACCACAAATATCACAGATATTTCTATTGTAATATATGGTCTTCACCGCTTATAATAGTAATAGTGGGTATTTATGCCGCAAAACGGATTTTCAAGGAAAAGCTTATCCCCATGAAACGCAAGCCACATAAGAAAAAATCTGTATAATGTCCCTAAGAAAGGAATGGTATGAAAATGAGTGAGCATCCCATACAAGGGCTGATGGACGTAACCCTTGAAAAAATAAAAAGCATGGTGGATTCCAATACCATAATTGGCAACCCCATTGCGATGGCAGACGGCACCACCATTTTGCCCGTTTCCAAAATCACCTTTGGTTTTGCTTCGGGCGGCAGCGATTTCCCCAGCAAATCCACAAAGGATTTATTTGGCGGCGGCTCGGGCGCGGGCGTTTCGATTTTGCCCGTGGCATTTCTTGTTGCGGCAAAGGATGGCAGCGTGCGCTTGATTCAACTGTCCGACACATCGAATAATATCGACCGCGCGCTTGGCCTTATGCCCGAAATGGTGGACAAGGTGGCGGGATTTTTCCACAAAGACGAAAAAACACAGCCAGAAAAGGAAACAGAATGCAAGATGTAAGAATCCAAAAGGTGCTCTCTGAAATGGGCGTGTGCTCGCGCCGCGCCGCAGAGCAGATTATCCGCGAGGGCCGCGTTAAGCTAAACGGTCGGCCTGTTTCGGTGGGCGATAAAATGAACACTGCGCGCGATTTGCTCACAGTGGACGACAAAAAAATCCTCATCCCGAAAAAGCGGGAATATTATTACCTGATGCTGTATAAGCCGCGCGGCTATATCACCACCACCAGCGACGAGCGCGGGCGCAAAACCGTGATGGATTTGGTGGCCGATGTGCCCGAGCGCGTGTTTCCCGTGGGCCGTCTTGACAAAGACAGCGAGGGGCTTTTGCTCTTTACCAACGATGGCGATTTTGCCAATTTGCTCACGCATCCCAGCCACGGCGTGTCGAAGCTGTATCGCGTTACCGTGCGCCCGCACGCCACCGAGGAGCAGATTATCGCGCTAACAAACGGTGTCACGCTGGACGATGGCTCCGTTACGATGCCGGCGGTTATCCGCGTAATCACCGACGAGCCGGACAGAACCGTGCTGGAAATGACAATCCGCGAGGGGAAAAACCGCCAAATTCGCCGCATGTGCGAGGCGGTGCATTTAGACGTTATCCGCTTGCGCCGTTCTTCGCTGGGCGCTGTTAAGCTGGGCATGCTGCAACCGGGCGAGCATCGCAATTTAACCCCGCAGGAGGTAGCGGCCTTGCGCGCCGCTGCAACAAAAGGCAAAACCACGGCAACCATTGAAAAAAACACCGAGCGCAATGCAAAACAGGCTGCCCGCACACGCGGGAAAAACGCAG
>JAGPHI010000108.1 GCA_018055565.1 Oscillospiraceae bacterium
TGCCTAAAAGCCGCGCTTTCACTTTTTCTATATCTGCTTCGCCGACCATAATGTCAATATCGTGAAATGTATCGCTAATCCCTTTAAAATACAAAAGCAACGACGCGCCAACCGCCCAAAGCACCTTATCTTGATTAAACCCATGCGCAATATCCGTCAGCACCTGCAATTTTTTCTCAATATCGTTCATTGTAGCACCTCCATATATTATCGTGGATGATAGCGCTGTTTTGTAAGCGCGGCAAAGCCACACGGCCGATAATAACGCCTTGCAATTAGTATACCATATCCGCAGGATATGGTATACAGGTTATCCCCGAGCCATACGAGTGGCGATATAAAGGTGTGCTTTCGCATCGGCCTTTGACCGCATTTTTTATCAAAATGCCCAGGCAACATAAAACTGCATTAATCGGGTTAGTTTATGGGTTAGTTTATGAGGCTTTACCCACTGTTTTCTACGTAATTTACATTTGTGCACCAAACGCCAAAAACGCCCATAAACTGGCTTTATAGGCCAATCTATGGGCGTTTTAAATGGAGCTGTTAATGCGATTCGAACGCACGACCTCTTCCTTACCAAGGAAGTGCTCTGCCGACTGAGCTATAACAGCAAAAATGGCGACCCGGATCGGGTTCGAACCGACGACCTCTAGCGTGACAGGCTAGCGTTCTAACCAACTGAACTACCGGGCCATATGGCAGGGGCAGAAGGATTTGAACCCTCGGCACGCGGTTTTGGAGACCGCTGCTCTACCAACTGAGCTATACCCCTATGCAGGTTGCGGGGGCGCAATATATTTTTACCCTTTTGCCTTACAAGTGCGAAACCGAAGCTTCAGCCGCAAAGCTGTAAAAACAGACTGCCTTAATATAATACCGAATACGAGGGCAAATGTCAATAGTTTTAGCGCATATCACAGCAACAATCCGCAAATAATATGCGTATGTTGAATGATTTGCAGAGAGGAATACAGCTATGAGTATTTTATCCAGCCTTTTTCACGGCGAAATCCACGATAAGCCCAATGCCGTGCACAACACGGGGGAAGCAAAGCGCCCGCAAACCGTACAGCCCACGATGCCAAAAGACGAGGCTGCGCCTGCGCCAAGCGAAAGCGTAAAGCCCGATGCCAGCGCAAAAAGCCAAGAGCACATAGGCCCCATATCCCCAAAAGGCGATACGCCCCCCGCCGTAGAAACCGCCGGCAAAAGCGCGCAAGAGCGCTTTGAAGCGCTGCGTAAAAAGCAGATACACCCCGCCATGTTTTACAGCTCGGAAAAGGGTGTGCCCTCGAAAGATGGCGTGTGGCAAGATGCGCACACGGTGGACGCCCTTGTAGAAGAGCGCGAAGAAACCCCGCGCGGTTAAAAAGCGTGCGGCATGCAAAACCCATGCAAAATCTAACCAAAAATAGGCCCACCCCAAGCCGAAATCAATGCTAACCAATGCTAAACCAATGCTAAACTAAGCCAACACTTGGTCAAAACCGCGCAAAGCCAATGCTAACCTAATGTAAAGCCAAGCTAAAACCAAGTCCACACCAAGCCCACACTATCCATAATGAATATACCAATGCAAAACGGCAGGGATAAACCCTGCCGTTTTTGTATCGCAAATTGCCTATTTGTTTTTTACAATATCCTGCACGGTATACACCCATCTTTGCTGCTCGCGCGTGCCGTCGGGCGTTTTTACATCGCAAAAATATTCCCAGCCAATTAAGTAGCCTGCTGCATCCACATGATACAGCTCTTCCCATTGATACAGCGAAAGGCCGCGGCGATACAGCCCCGCCGCTGCATCGTTTTGTTTTTCCATTTGCGCAAGCTCGGCCTGTGTTAAGGCCATGCCGCCGTTTTCCACAGGCAGTGCCGCATTTAGGTTACGCAAATACAATTGCACAATATCGCGCTTTTTAGAAAATATCTGTTTAAAGTTTTTATAAAAATGATAGCTGTCCACATCGTCTTTGCGGCTTTCCTGCGCACTTGTGAATCCATCATCCACAAAGCCTGTTTCTAAAAGCGTAAGCGCATGCCCGCCGCGCAGGATCTGTTCGCCCGATTGCACTGTCATGCTATAGCTTTGCTCTTCGCCGTCGCGCTCGTATGCATATTGCGCTTGCGCGATGGGCTCGCCCGATGCGTTTTGCACCTCACAAACAATGGTTGCGCTTTTGGCGTAAGCGGTGCGGCGCGCCGCCATTTCCACTGCCGCAATAGACGCTTTTACCTCGCGGCCTGTGCTTTTGGTAGGGTTAAACAGCACAATAGCCGCCAAAAACAGTACCAGCGCCGCAATCCAAAGCTTTTTATCTTCCATCGGCGCATAAAATCGGCGGCGCGCAAGCGATATGGTAGCCGCCAACACCAAAAAACAGGCAAGGCAGCCGCATATGGATGCAATAATATTCAACGTGCTTTGAAACATGAAGGCGCCCCCTCTTTCAATCGTAAAAACCGCTATTCCCCTTGCTGCGCAAGCTTGTCGCAATATTTGGCCCTGTATTCTGCCAGCATTTTGTTGTATCCGGGCATATTGCCCTCGTGCATGCTGCGGCGCAGCTCGTGCGCGTCAAAATGTGCATCGGCGGCAGCCGCGCCAATAATGCGCGCTGCGATATTAGAGCAGTGGTCGCTGATGCGCTCTAAATTTGTAAGAATTTCAAGGAAAATAATGCCGCTTTCCAGCGCGCACACACCGTCTTTTAGGCGCGTGATATGCTTGTCGCGCAGGGTTTCAATCATGTAATCAATGGTTTCTTCCAGCGGCTCTACCTGCAAGGCCAGTTTTGCATCATCCAGCGAAAAGCTTTCGGTGGCAATGTCCACAATTTCGCAAATGGCGCTGCTTACCAGCTCCAATTCTGCCTTTGCAACGTCCGAGAAAGACAGCTCCTTGTCAAAAATCTCGCCCGAGCGTTCGGATACGTTAATGGCATAATCGCCAATACGCTCATATTCCACCACATAATGCAAAAGCTCGTTCACGTCCTGGCTTTCGCGATCCGACAATTCCTTATCGGTAATTTTAATTAAATAATTGCTGATGCCAACCTCTAGCTTGTCGCAAATGGCTTCGCGCTGGTTTATGAGCACAATGGTTTCGGCATTATGGCTAAACAGCACGGGCACGGCATCGCCGCAGTTTGCACGCGCGTTTTTGGCCATCACTTCTACGGCATATTTTGCCTGCTGAATGGCCACCGAGGGCGAGCCAAGCAAGCGCTCGTCCAAAACGGGCAGCTCCAAATCGGTTGTTTCGGTTTCTTTATCGGGAAAGGTTAGCTCGGCCAGCTTTGCCAAAAGCTTTGTAAACGGCAAAAACACAATGGTAACAACTACATTAAAGATGGTATGGAAATTGGCGATATCGCCTTTGCCCATCACTTCGTTCCAAAACGGAATGCCAAACGCCGATTTAAACCCGTAAATTGCCACCAAAAACAACACCGTGCCGATGATATTAAAATACAAATGCACAATGGCAGAGCGCTTCGCGCCCTTTGATGCGCCGATGGAAGCGAGCATCGGGGTAGAGCATGTGCCGATGTTTTGCCCTAAAATAATGGGCACTGCGCTGCCCCAAGTGATCAGCCCTGTGCTGGACAGCGCTTGCAAAATGCCGATAGAAGCCGACGAGGATTGCAGCGCCATCGTAACAAGCGCCCCCGCCAAAACACCAATAATCGGGTTTTGCAAAGAGGTGAAAAGGCGCACAAACGTTTCGGATTCACGCAGGCCGGACACGGCGGCTTCCATGCTGAAAATACCTGTAAACAAAATGCCAAAGCCCAACATGATTTGGCCGATATTGCGCTTTTTGGGCGATTTTAAAAATACATAAAACACCGCGCCTACCGCCGCCACAATTGGCGCAAAGGTAGAGGGCTTTAAAAGCTGTAAAAAAAACGTGTTTCCGCCAATTTCCGTAAGGCGAATTAATTGCCCCGTAACGGTGGTGCCGATATTGGCACCCATAATCACGCCAATTGCCTGCGAAAGCTGCATGATGCCAGAGTTTACAAGGCCAACCACAATCACCGTGGTGCCCGAGGACGATTGGATAAGCCCTGTAACAATCGCGCCCAAAAGCACCGAACGCCAAGTGGACGAGGTAAGCTTTTGCAAAACGCTTTCCATTTTGCTGCCGGCCAGCTTTTCAAGCGACGAGCCCATAATCGTCATACCGTAAAGAAAAAGCGCAAGGCCGCCCGCCAAATTAAACACGTTAAATATTGTCATGCTATTGACCATTCCTTCTTGAGCAAGCCACCGTTTGCGCCGCCATCGGACTCGCCTTACATAAATTTTACACAATACGGTTATTATAGCAATTTTCGAGGCTTTTCGCAACTCGCCTTACAAAAAATTTACACAACGCTACAAGGTTTTTCCATAGCATTGCGCTGTTTGCGTTTATTGTGCGCTGCTTGCCTTTGCCAAAACCGTGGGCTTGCCAAGCGTTTGCCGCGTTTTCTTGCGCTTTCAATCTGTGTCATATACGCAGAAAGCGCTTATTCCTCAATCGACACCACCACGCGCGCGGGCGCGCAAACGGCCTTGTCCTCTTCTTTAGAAAGCCAGCCGAAGCCCTCGCAGACATGGTCGGGGCAAACGCTGTTGATAAAGCGGATTTTGCCCTCTTTTACCTCCAGCTCCACGGGCAGCGCGCCGCCCTCTATGGCATAAACGCCATCCTTGTTCAGTGCGATGCGCTGGCTTTCGCCATCCGCAACCGACACTTGCGCCACGGCCCCCTGCGGGCGAAAATAGCCTATAACCGCAATGGCAGCCGCAAATACAATAATGATGATAATAAACACGCTGTTTGCAAGCGTAGCCTTTTGTTTTGATGGTTCTTGCATAAAATCTCCATGCGCTATAACGCGCGAATCGTATCGGTAAAATTTAAAAAACGAGGGCGGCATAAAACGGCGCAGCAATAAACGGGCAGGGCCATTGCAGCATGCAGGGCAAAAGGCCGTTTATTGGGGGCTTTTGCACGCCCTTAGGGGCGATTTGGCATCGGCGTGATGC
>JAGPHI010000109.1 GCA_018055565.1 Oscillospiraceae bacterium
TGATGCCAAACACTTCGCCGCCGATGGTAAATTCCATAATTTCCAATTCATTCGTGCCGGATTCCAACAAAATTTCGGTTTGTTTTACCTCTTTGATAGAAATCGCCTCCGCTCGCTTTGTTTTCGTATTGCCAAATGCATGTATACACTTATAAAATACGACATTTTGCAAGAAATTACAAGCGAATTTCAAATTTATTTTGCGAAATCTTGCAAATAATTGCTTTTGCGCCACGTTTTTGCAAAATGCGTTTTGCATTTTGCCATTGCGCACGGCAAGATAGGATTTTACATGCGCTGTTAAATAAGGTATAATACCATTATGTTCACGCATGAATAGCGCATGAATAGCGCGGGAATCGCAATAAGCATATCCTGTATTAGGATCTATCACATACAGTAAATTGCAAACACAAAGGATGGTACTTTCATGAAAAAGCCGTCGGCACAAGCCGTGAAAAATTTTGCGATTGATACAGCCTATGACATCGCAGGCAGTATTTTGTTTGCCATAGGCATTTATACCTTTGCTAAATCTGCGGATTTTGCGCCGGGCGGCGTGTCGGGCCTTGCGCTGATTTTTAATCATTTGTTTGATGTGCCCATCGGCACGATGACCTTAGTGCTCAATATCCCGATTGTGCTGATTAGCTTTAAGCTTTTGGGCAAGCGGTTTTTTTTGAAATCGCTGAAAACGATGATCATTTCCACGTTTTTTTTGGACGTGGTTTTCCCGCGCCTGCCGCTGTATGTGGGCAATAGCTTTTTGGCCGCCATTTTCACGGGCGTGTTTGTTGGCGCGGGGCTTGCGCTCATTTATATGCGCGGCTCTTCCACGGGCGGCTCAGATTTTTTGATTATTTCTATCAAAAAGCTGGTGCCGCATTTATCCATTGGGCAAATTACGCTGTTTACCGATGCGGTGGTAATTATTTTGGGCGGGCTGGTGTTTAAAAACATCGACGCGATGCTATATGGCGCCATTTCTACGTTTGCGGCTTCGGCCATTATTGATAATATTATGTATGGCGCGGGCAGCGGCAAGCTGGCCATCATTATCACCACAGACGGCATGGCAACCGCCGCGCGCATCAGCGAGGAAACCGAGCGCGGCGCAACGCTTGTGCGCGCAATTGGCCCGTATTCCGGCACCGAGCGCCATCTTTTGCTTTGCGCTTGCTCAAAATCCGAGATTTTCAAGGTGCGCAATGCGGCGCATTCCGTGGACGCATCGGCGTTTGTGATGATTACCGAGGCAAGCGAAGTGTTTGGCGAGGGCTTTATGGTGCCCGAAGTAAAAGAAACCAAAAAATAACCGATAGCAATGCGGCGCGTTTTCCGAGTTTTCGGGAAACGCGTTTTTGTTTTTGCAGCCAAAATGCCATGCATACGGCGCAAGGCGTTTGCATACGCGCTTTTTTGCCAAAGCGCATTTTTGCCGCTAGGCGGCGGCGAAGCCGCATGGGCATTTAATCCATCAAAAAAGACCATATTTATTATTTTTCCTATTGCCAACCACTACATATAGTGCTATTATTAAAGACAAGATGCGGAAAACGCAATACAACGAAAGTGAGGCAAGGGGCATGATCAGCGACATCGGAAAAAACGCCATAAAGGTATTGGAAAAGCGGTATCTTGCAAAGGACGCCGCGGGAAATAATATAGAAACAGTAGAGGGCATGTTTCGGCGTGTAGCCACGCATATTGCCGCGGCAGACGCGCGATATGACGAGCACGCCGACGTTAGCGCGTGCGCCGACGAGTTTTTTGAGGCAATGACAGCGCTGCGCTTTTTGCCAAATTCGCCTACTTTGATGAATGCCGGCCGCCCGCTGGGGCAGCTTTCGGCTTGCTTTGTGCTGCCCATTGAAGACAGCATGGACGCCATTTTCGAAACGGTAAAAAATGCGGCGCTGATACACAAATCGGGCGGGGGCACGGGCTTTTCGTTTTCGCGCTTGCGCCAAAACGGCGCGCCCGTAAATTCCACAGGCGGCGTTGCCAGTGGGCCTGTCAGCTTTATGCGCGTGTTTAACATGGCCACCGAGGCCGTTAAGCAGGGCGGCACGCGCCGCGGCGCAAACATGGGCATTTTGCGCGTGGATCATCCCGATATTTTGGATTTTATCAATTGCAAAAAGGTAAACACCGATATCACCAACTTTAATATCTCCGTGGGCATTACCGAGGAATTTATGCGCGCGGTAGAAGAAAACCGCGAGTACGATTTGATTGACCCCAAAACCAAAATGGCCGTGGGCAGGCAAAATGCGCGCGAATTGTTTGACCATATTGTGGATGCCGCATGGCATAATGGCGAGCCGGGCATTATCTTTTTGGATAGGCTTAACCGCGACAATGTCATCCCCTCGCAGGGCGAAATTGAATCCACCAACCCCTGTGGCGAGCAGCCGCTTTTGCCGTACGAAAGCTGCAATTTGGGCAGCATCAATTTGGTGCGCATGTTAAAAGAAACCGAAAACGGCTGGGCAGTGGATTATGATTTATTGGCCGCCACTGTTAAAACCGCCGTGCATTTTTTAGACAATGTGATAGATGCCAACAATTATCCGCTGGATAAAATTGCGCAGGTAACGCGTTCCTCGCGCAAAATTGGCATGGGCGTGATGGGCTTTGCGGACATGCTTTTGTATCTGGGCGTTGCGTATAACAGCGACGAGGGCGTGGCGCTGGCCGAAAAGCTGATGGCCTTTATCAACCAAACAGGGCGCGCGGCCAGCCACGCATTGGCCGAAAAACGCGGTGCATTCCCCCTATTTGCCGAGAGTGTTTATAAGGATGGCGCGCCCTTGCGCAACGCCACGGTAACCACAATTGCGCCAACAGGCACGCTTTCGATGATTGGCGGCTGTTCTTCGGGCGTGGAGCCTGTGTTTGCGTATGTATTTGTGCGCAATATTATGGACGGTACCGAAATGATTGAGGTAAACCCCGTTTTGCGCGACCGTCTTGTGGCCAGAGGCCTTTATAGCGACGAATTAATGCGCAAAATTGCCAAAGAAGGCACCATTGCGCATATCGAGGAAATCCCCGAGGATTTGCGCCGCGTGTTTGTGTGCGCGCACGATGTGTCGCCCATTTATCACACCAAAATGCAAGCGGCGTTTCAGCGCCATACCGATAATGCGGTGTCTAAAACCGTTAATTTCTCCACAGAAGCCACGCGCGACGATGTGGCCGAGGTGTACAGGCTGGCCTATCAGCTGGATTGCAAGGGCGTTACCATTTATCGCGATGGCAGCCGCGACAGCCAAGTGCTGAATATCGGTGCCGTAAAAAAGGAAGGCAGCGCTGCGGCACAGCCGATAAGCGCCGCCGCATTGCCAGACATCTATGCGCCCATTGCGCCGCGCGCGCGCCCCGAGGTAACACAGGGCTTTACCGAGCGCGTTAAAATCGGCTGCGGCAATTTATACATTACCGTAAATTACGACGAGCGCGGCATTTGCGAGGTGTTTACCAGCACAGGCAAAGCGGGCGGCTGCCCCAGCCAAAGCGAGGCCACGGCACGCCTTGTCAGCGTTGCGCTGCGCAGCGGCATCACCGTGGACGAAATCTATGACCAGCTGAAGGGCATTCGCTGCCCGTCTACCATTCGGCAAAGCGGCATGAGCTGCACTTCCTGCCCCGACGCGATTGCCAAAGTGGTGGCAAAGGTGGACAAGTTTATCCGCGAAAACGGCGCGGCATCGGGCGCGGTGCTAACGCCAGAGCCCAAAACCCAAAAGGCGCCTGCCGCACCACCCGCATTTGCCGCCCCGTTGCAGGCGGCTGCGGTGCCCGCTGTTTCTGCCGAGATACATGCGTGCCCCGAATGCGGCGCCGCAGTAGAGCATGAGGGCGGCTGTGTGATATGCCGCACATGCGGTTTTTCAAAGTGCGGATAATGCGCAAATAGATGCGATCAATTACAAAAACGCAAAAAGCTGAATGATATTTGGCTTTTTGCGTTTTTTGATGCGGCGGCCTGTATCATGTTGATGCGGCGGCCTGTATCATGTTGATGCGGCGGCCTTATCATCTTGATGCGGCGGCCTTATCATGTTGATGCGGCGGCCTGTATCTTGTTGATGCGGCGGCCTGTATCTTGTTGATGCGGCGGCCTTATCGTGTTATTATGCGGCGGGCTTATCATGTTGATGCGCAGCGATTCATCGTTTTTGTAAAATGCGGCTTTGTGTAGTATACTGATAAAAACAAACACTATATGTATAAAAAAGGAGACAGTTATGCAATATCAATTTCTTTGCTACCCCAAATGCAGCACCTGCCAAAAAGCACAAAAATGGCTAGACGACCACCATGTCGCCTATGTGCTGCGCGATATCAAGCAGCAAAACCCCACACAAAGCGAGCTGGCCGAATGGCAAACGCAAAGCGGGCTGCCACTGAAACGCTTTTTTAATACAAGTGGGCTTGTGTATAAAGGGTTGGGGCTTGCCCAAAAGCTGCCCGCCATGTGCGAGGAAGACCAGCTTGCCTTGCTTTCCACCGACGGCATGCTGGTTAAACGCCCAATTTTGATTGGCAATGGCCATGTGCTGGTGGGCTTTCGGGAAGTGGAATGGAGCGTGCTTTTATGAAAAAAGTGGTGTTTCATGTGGACGAGATGGAAAAATGGCCAATGGCGCTTTCCAACATACGCAATATGCTGCGCGGCTATCAAGAAAGTGCAACGGCCTGTCAGATAGAGCTGCTGGCCAATGGCGCAGCCGTGCGGGCTTATGCCGATAACGCGGGCGAAAATCAAAGCGCAATGCAGGCGCTGGCAGATGCAGGTGTTTTGTTTGCGGCTTGCAACAATGCGCTGCGCGCGGCTTTCATCGAGCCGCAAGCGCTGTTTGCCTTTGTTACGGTGGTGCCCGTTGGCGTAATAGAGCTGGCCGAGCGCCAGCTTGCAGGGTATGCATACATCAAGCCATAAAAGGGCAAGCACCCTCACGCTTTCGCTGCATATATGG
>JAGPHI010000110.1 GCA_018055565.1 Oscillospiraceae bacterium
GGCTGTGTGTAAAACCGCTTTATGGTTTTACACACAGCCCCTGTAAATTTTATTTCTTTTTCGGCGGCACAACTTTTGCTTTGCTGCGGGTTTTCTTTTTATCGGCAAATACGCCGTAACTGTCCAGCGCCTTTGTAAGCGAGCGCACGTTTTTAAAATGGATGCCTGTTATCTGCACATCAAACGCAGCCGAAGCATTTAACTTATTATCGTCGGTAAAAATGGTTTCGTCTGCAACTAGATTGTACTTTGCAAGCAATGCCTCGTAAATGCGCAAATCCGGCTTATTAATGCCGATATCGCAAGAGGCAACACCGCCATCAAACAGCTCCCAAAACTTGCGCCGAGAAACCTGCTCCAGCGTGTCTTTGGCGATATTGGATAGATAAAAAAGGCTGTAGCCCTTGCGCTTAAGCTTTTTCATTAAAGCAACGGTTTCTTCGCGGGTTTTCATCATGTCCATCCAGTCGGACAAAATCATTTCCACCTCAAAGATGCGCTTGCATTCAGCCGCTTTGGCAAGCATTGTGCAATTCGCCTCCTGCCGCGTGATTTCGCCCGCGTCCAACATGCGCCATTCCTTGCTGCCAAAGGTAATATCATATAATTCGTTTTCAAGGCGCTCGTTCATAAAATGGTCCACCAAAAATTCACGCGGCTGGTAATCCACCAAAACGCCACCGAGGTCAAACACAATATTTTTATACAAATTCAGCACCGCCTAATCTTCATTTATCATATCCTGCGGATATGGGTTACTTACGCATCCGCCTTTTGGCGGGCGCTTGTTAATTCATGGCCGTGGCAAAGCCACCATCCCAATAATAATGCTATAGATGTATTATACACCATTTTTCTCGTGATATAAAGCAGTAATTTGCATTTTGGGCAAGAAGAATGAATATGTATAACAGTATCTGTAGGTAGAAAGGGGCGGTTAAATTGACCTTGTATGATTTATGCGAAAGGGATATTGTCAGCCTTGCAAGTGGTGTTAATCTTGGACGAATCGATGATATTTGCTTTGATGAAACCAGTGCACACATCACGCATGTGGTAATTTTTGGACGCGCAAAGTTTTTTGGGTTATTTGGGCGCAGCGAGGACACCCAGATTCCGTGGAGCGAAATTGTGAAAATAGGGGAAGACGTGGTTTTGGTGCGCGGCGAGCTTGCACATGCTGAAAAACGCCCAAAATTTGCATTTAAAATTAAATAGTTGACAAAGCGTGTATAATAGAAAAGAATGAATGTAATGTCCGTGGAGGAAATGGAAAATTGAAGTATCTTAAGGAAAAAATCTATAAAACTTCGCCGTGGTGGGTTAATGCGCTTGCAACAGTTTTTGTGCCGCTGATTTGCCTTTTTACAGGCGAATGGATTCACCGCGGCTCCTTAAACGCAAATTTTTGGATGGAATGCTTTTGGCCGCACTTTATCGCGTTTTTTCTAGCGGGGCTATTTTTAATTTTGGTGTATGGGCTTATCAGCCAGCTTACGGGCTGGCACTGGCTGGCGACGCTTTGCACAGCAGTGCTGGCAAACGTGCCTGCAGCCGTGTCGTATTTTAAGCTGCAAATGCGTGGCGAGCCGTTTTTGCCGTGGGATATTTTACAGCTGCAAGATTTTTTGGGCGTTGCCGGCAATGTAAAGCTGGTAATACAGCCCTCAATGATTATCACGCTTATTTTAATGCTGGCGCTTTGTATCGGCACGGCGTTTATTCATCTACCTTATCAAAAATACAGCCGTTTAAAAGGCAAGGTAATTGGCACGGTTTCGTTTGCTATTTTGCTTTTTGGCCTTGTTTTTGGCGTTTTTTTGCAAAGCAAGGTCACATTTGCATTGGGCATTTATCCCGATATGTGGATGCAAGACAGGTATTATCGAAACCACGGCGTCATTACCGGGTTTTTAACCAATTTGCAGGCGCTGGCCATCCACGTGCCCGATGCGTATTCTGAAAACAGCGTACAAGCGATTCAAGATGAAACGCAGGCCACTGCAAAAACGCGCAAGCCCTTGTATGCCCATCCGCCATATACAGGTGAAAAAGCACCCAATATCATCTATGTGATGAACGAATCGTTTTGGGATGTATCGCGTTTGCCAAAAATTGCGTTTAGCGAAGATTTAACGCCCAATTTGCAGCGCCTTGCAGACGAGGGCGCGTATGGCTATTGCTATTCGCCGTCCTTTGGCGGCGGAACCTGTGATGTCGAATTTGAAGCGCTGACAGGCTTTTCGATGGAACATTTGCCCGCAGGCGCGAAGCCTTTTCAACAGCATGTTACGCGCGACATGTTTTCGCTGCCGCAATATCTAAAGGCAAGCGCAGACTATCAAACCGTTGCCATACACGGCTATTATCGCCGTATGTGGAGCCGCGATAAGGCTTATCCGCGCCTGGGTATCGACAAGTTTATCTCCGTTGAAGATATGTCCGATGCCGAAAAACGCAGAGGTTTTGTGTCTGACGCCGAGATGACGCGCCGCATTATCGCAGAATATGAGCGCCGCGATACGACAAAGCCGATGTTTATTCATGCGGTTACAATGCAAAACCATACCACCTATAGCGAAAGCAATTACCCCGAGGACGAGCTTGTGCAGATTGTGGACGCGCCCGCGTCGCTCTCGCAGGAAACGCTTGGGCAATTGCGCGATTTTGCCACCGGCGTACAAGAAGCCGACGCAGCGCTTGGCGAATTGGTGGGTTATTTTAAAGCGGTGGACGAGCCCACGATTATCGTGTTTTGGGGCGACCATTTTAACCCCGTGGGCGAGGGATGGCAGCTGTATGAAGACACCGGATTTACGCAAGAGGGCGAGGGCAGTGCCAGCCCTGCGCTGCATGAAACCGATTTGCGCATTTGGAGTAATTTTGATACTACGTCCGTAAACTTAGGCACCATTGCTGCTTATAATATCTCGCCTGTAATGATGGAGCTTTATGGCCTTGATAAACCAGTGCTGTTTGAGTTTTTGGCGCAGCAGATGCCCAAAATGCGCTCGCGCTCGCGCGGGGTGACGGTGTCGCCCAACGGCAGCAAAAGCGAACAGATGACACAAGAGCAAACGAATGTTTTTGAAAACCATGCAATTTTGCAGTATGATTTAATGTTTGGCGATCGATATTTGCAGGATTACACTTCCGGCGAAAGCGATACTGCAATAAATTTACAGCCATAAACACAAAAATATGAAAAAGCATCTTGACATTACACCGCTTTTTGGATAAACTATAAAGGCACCGCAAAAAGTGCAACACACTTTGCGCGTTTTAATAAACGCGCAAAGCATATGGACAGATGGCTGAGCTGGTCTAAGGCGCACGACTGGAAATCGTGTGAACCCCTTAAAGGTTCCGAGAGTTCGAATCTCTCTCTGTCCGCCAAAAAGACATATCTTTCGTAAAGAGAGATATGTCTTTTTTTATGCTTTAAACAGTGATATAATGAATTGAAGATTACTTATACAATGGGAGGCTTGCACAATGAATATTGAGTACAAAAACATTAATGAATTTAGTGAAAAAGATTTACAGGAGCTATTTTTATCTGTTGAATGGTCATCGGGTAACTACCCTGAAAAATTAGTTGCTGCAATGAAAAATTATGGTAGTGTATTTACAGCTTGGGATAATCATAAGCTGGTAGGGCTCATTAGTTCAATGGACGATGGCATCATGACTGCCTATGTGCATTATTTACTTGTTAATCCTAATTATCAAGGTAGAGGTATTGGGAAACATCTTGTAAATATGGCTACTGAACATTACAAAGATTATTTGCGAATTGTTTTAGTTGCATACAACAAAGAACTTGAATTCTATAAACATTGTGGTTTTGAGATTGGTGATGAAAAAACACCTATGTTTATAACTTCTTTATGGACATAATGAGCATATTGTGTTATGTAGGTTTAAATCCCCCATAAAACCCCCTCACATCTACAACTACCAGCCCACTCAAAAGGTATCAATCAGAAATGATGGATACCTTTTTTAATTGTATGCGTGCATATTAATTTGTAGGGGCGGATTCTATATCCGCCCGAAATGAACGTCCGCCCGAAAGACAAACCGGATATTAACCAAATCCATTTATCAAATCAGGTTATAAAAGATGCATCCGTGTCTTTTATAACCCGCTTTTTTATGTTATGATAATTGCATACTGTTTTATGAGGTGTATGATGTTTCAAGAAAAATACCAAGCCTTTTTAAAAAGCATAGGCGAGCATCAAATCATGTGCCTTGCCACAAGCGCCGATAACCGTGTCACCGCACGCTCCATGAGCATTGTGATCATCAGTGGTGCATTTTATTTTCAAACAGACAGCGCCTTTTTAAAATATCAGCAAATTCGTGCAAATCCGCATGTGGCACTATGCGTGGGCAATATACAAATTGAAGGGCTATGCCAAGAAAAGGGGCATCCGCTTGCCCCCGAAAATACGGCTTTTGCAAGCTTGTATCGGCAGTATTACGAAAGCTCTTACGAGCAATATTCGCCTCTTGCAGGGGAAGTGCTATTTGCAATCACGCCTACCAAAATAACCATTTGGCTGTACGAAAATAATATACCGTATCGGGAATTTTATGATTGCACCAGCCAAACTTATCAAAAAATTGCATGCGATATTTTGCCAAAATTGTCTTGAAAGGTGGGGGCTTTATGCAAAAATACTGTATTATAGTGGATATGCAAAACGATTTTATCAGCGGCGCTTTAGGCACCAAAGAGGCCGAGGCCATTGTGCCCACAGTGTGCGAAAAGCTGGCTAACCGCCGCCGCGACGGCTGGCAAATACTGTTCACACGGGACACGCACTATGCCGATTACCTGCAAACACAAGAGGGCGCAAAGCTGCCTGTGCCGCATTGTATACAAGGCACAGCGGGCTGGCAAATTGCAAGCGCGCTAGACACGGCCGATGCG
>JAGPHI010000111.1 GCA_018055565.1 Oscillospiraceae bacterium
AAGCACTGGAAGAATTGGCGCTTTTGTGCCGCGATTTTTATGAAAGCTATAAGCAAAACAAGTAAAATGCTGTTTTCAAACAGCAGCACATTTCAACGATAAAACGCAAAAGGAGTTTCGTTTCATGTCTCAAACAAAGCAAACGCAAATGCCCCACAATGCAAATTGGAAACGCAATGTCGGGTTTTTTATAGGCGGGCAATTTTTGTCCTTGTTTGGCTCTATGCTTGTACAATTTGCCATCACTTGGCAAATTACACTGCAAACGCAGTCGGGCGTTATTATGTCGATGTTCAGCTGTGCTTCGCTGCTGCCGATGGTCATCATTTCGCCGTTTGCGGGCGTGTGGGCCGATCGGTATAATCGCAAATATCTCATCAATATCTCCGATGGTATTATTGCACTCGTAACCGCGTTACTGGCCATTTTAATGCTTTTTGGCTATCAAAATATTTGGCTGATGCTGGGCGCTGTGGCTGTAAGAAGCTTTGGGCAAGGCGTACAGCAACCGGCTGTGAATGCGCTTGTTCCGCAAATTGTGCCCGCAGAGCATCTTACAAGGGTAAACGGCATACAAGGCACAGTGCAAGCGTTTACCACCTTTGCTTCGCCCATGCTGGCAGGCGCGCTTTTAACGTTTTTGCCCATACAATACATCCTGCTCATCGATGTTGTCACGGCGTTAATCGGCATGCTGGTTGTGCTATTTTTTGTGCATGTAAAACAGCCCAATCGGCACGAGGCACAAAAAGTGTCGTCTTATTTTAGCGAGCTAAAAAGCGGCGTGAAATATATCGCCAATACGCCCTGGCTAAAGGTGTTGATGATGTTTTCGGCAGTGTTTTCCATTCTTTCTGCGCCTGCATGCCTGCTGACACCATTGCAAGTCACGAGAAGCTTTGGCGATGATGTTTGGCGTTTAAGCGCTTTGGAAATTGTGTTTTCGGTTGGTATGATTGTGGGCGGCATCGGCATTTCCGTATGGGGCGGCTTTAAAAACAAGGTGTATACCGTGCTGTTTGCCTGCACACTATTAGGCGTTACAACGATACTGCTGGGGCTTGTGCCAAACTTTTTTGCTTACCTGCTGGTGTTGATTGTATGCGGGGCCAGCATCCCAATTTGCAACACACCAATCATGACCGTTTTGCAAACGAATATTGACCCGCAAATCATGGGCAGGGTGTTTAGCTTTGCGTCTATGATAGGCGGGCTTGCAATGCCGCTTTCGATGGTCATTTTTGGCCCTCTGGCCGACAAGGTTTCCATTGAAATCTTGCTCATTGCAACAGGCGCAATGATTACATTTAGCGGAATTGCGCTTAAGCTGTCTAAATCTTTAATGGTGGTGGGTGCGGCAAAAGGCACCGAGCAGCAGGAAAATGAAGCACAGGAAAAAGGAGCTTAACGATGATAGAAATCAGAAAAATCATACCAAGCGATGCCGCAGAAATAAAACGCATTATGCAGGCAGCCTTTAACCTATTTGAACGCATTTTTATCAGCGCGCCAAAAGATGGTTTGGTGGCCGTGCTAGATGGCAAAATTGTAGGCGGCACCATCGTGCGCTGCATCAATACAGGCGGGCATAAAATCGGCTATGTTGACGGTGCATTTATCCATCCCGACTATCACGCAAACGGCATCGGCACGCAGCTTTATAAAGCAACTGAAGAATATTTATGGCAGCAAGGCTGTACGGCGCAAACGGCATTTGTGAAAGACGATAACGTTGCCTCGTGGAAGCTGTTTTTAAATAACGGCTTTTCGCAAGTGTCTTTTTTTGCGGGCGCAAAAACGTTTGGCCTAAAAGCCATGCTGCAATTTTATTTTGCAACCGCCTATTTTGCGGCAAGCGGCATGGAATGTTATCTGAAAATGAAAGATACACCCGTACAAAGCAAAGCAAAAAACAGCCCTAAAAACATTTTGCTTTATCTGCTGGCAAATTCGCTTTGTTTGCTTTTTGGCTGTGTGGGCTTACAAGCCTTTGTCGGCAACGATAAAAATTATTTTTTATACATAGCGGCTTTTGCAAGCTTGCTGGCAACAGGTGTTGCCGCCGCTTTTGTGGGCACGCTGTTTACGGGGCGCAAATGGCATTTTCGCTTAAATAGCGGCGGGGCTGTGTTCACGGCAATGTTTGGGTTTTTAGGTGGCGTTTACCCCATGATTGCAAACTGGTATCCCGATCAATACGAAAAAGGCAAACAATTTCAAAAAGACATGGCGATGCCGGCTCTGTTTGAGTGGCTGGCGCTGCTTGCTTTTACGGCTGTATCGTGTTTTTTTGCCGCCAACAATTTGTATTGCAATTATGTTTTCTCTTTGGGTGTATTGCTTTTGGTTTATAAGCTATTATACATTTATCCCTTTGGCGCAATGGGCGGTGCACGCATTTTTCAGTGGAGTAAATGGGCTTTCTGGGCAATGGCTGTTTTAACGGTGGGTGTAATATGCCTTGTCATTGCTATCCAATAGGCCGCTACATAGGCGCAATACACACGATGCTTTATGCCCACTGTGTGGGCGGCGCAAACGGTGTTACCGCATCAAACTATATCGTATAAAAAAGGAAATGATTGTATGTTAAAAAAACTATATCAAAAAGACCAATCATGGTTTGCCATACTCTTTATTATCGTTTATATTGTAGGCACAAGCGTTGCAGACCAATTATCCAGAAACATTGGCGTGCAAAAAAGCATCACAACGTTGTTTTTTGTGCTTTTGATTTTTGTTTTATATGGCTTTATCAAACGCAACGCCATGCAGAAAGAATACGGGTTATGCAAGGTAGTGTATCCTGTGTCCAAATGGGTTTTTTATGCGCCCCTTGCGCTTGTTGCAAGCGTAAATTTATGGTTTGGCGTACAGCTGAATATGACGGTGATTGAAAGTGCTTTTTATGCATTCAGCATGCTGCTAGTCGGCTTTTTAGAAGAACTAATTTTCAGAGGCTTGCTGTTTAAGGCTTTGAGTAAAAGCAATATGCGTGCGGCAATTATTGTATCCAGCATCACTTTTGGCATGGGGCATATCATCAATCTCATTAATGGAAGCGGAGCAGAGCTCGTGTCAACTCTTTACCAAATTGTGTATGCGAGCGCACTTGGGTTTTTATTTGTTACGATATTTTATTGTACAAAATCGCTTTGGCCATGCATCATAACGCACAGCGTTATCAATGCGCTAAGCACTTTTATCAATAGAACAATGATGTCCACCTTTATATTGCCAATCGCATTCATCATAACGCTTGTCTCTTTGGGGTATGCCCTCTTTTTGTGGAAAACGGTGATACAAGCTAAAAATCCTAATACACAAGAAGAGTAGATAGTTCAGGTTAAGGGCTTATTGGCGAGTAATATTGTTCGTGAAAAGTGGCGCACACAAGTTTGATTGAATCTTGCAAATATGCTAGAATAATGGCAAGGCATGTTTCAATGCCTTTGGCGCGCGGCTGAACGCAAACGGCAAACAGCCGCACAAAGCTGAACGCACACGCCTTACCCGCCTGCGCAAGCGGCATCCATGCGCAAATATTTGCATTAATATTGCGAAAGGTAGTGAAACTGTGCTTGCTCCAAAATTAAAACACGGCGATACAATAGCAGTGTTTTCGCCCTCATCGCCTGCCACTGCTACGGCAGAAACCCGCTATATTCGCGGCAAAAACTATCTTGAACATCAAGGCTTCAAAGTTTTTGAAGGCAATTTAACAGGCAAACAAGATTTTTATCGGTCCGGCAGTATTGCACAGCGTGCGTGCGAAATCAACGAGCTGATCAGAAATCCTGATGTAAAGTGCATCATGTCCGCCATCGGCGGCATGAACAGCAATTCCTTATTGCCCTATATTGATTATGCGGCGTTAAAGCAAAACCCCAAAATCATTATCGGCTATTCTGATGTTACGGCTTTACTGCTGGGCATTTACGCAAAAACAGGCCTTGTAACGTATTACGGGCCGGCACTCGTTGCCTCATTTGGCGAGTTTCCGCCCTTTGTGGACGAAACCTATCAATTTTTTGAAAATGTGGTAATGTGTAAAGCGCATTCGCCTTACACATTACCCACGCCCAAAGCGTGGACAGAAGAGTTTATCAATTGGAATACCCAAGATAAAAGCAAACAAGGCAATAAAAACGCTTTGATAACAGTGAATAGCGGCACGGCAAAAGGCAGAATCATTGGTGGAAATTTAAACACCATGCAAGGAATATGGAACACCGAATACATGCCGCCAATCAAGCAAGGGGATATTCTTTTCCTTGAAGACAGCCTCACGGATGCCGCAGATATCGAGCGCAGCTTCGCGCTATTAAAAATCAGCGGCGTGTTCGACAAGATAGGCGGCCTCGTTTTGGGCAAGCATGAACTGTTTGACGATTTAAAAACCGGCAGAAAGCCCTATCAAATTTTGCAAGAAGTAATCGGGGATGCAAGCTTTCCCGTTTTGGCGGAATTTGATTGCTGCCATACACATCCCATGCTTACCATTCCGCTGGGCTGCATGGTAGAATTAAACGCAGACGCCCAAACGCTGACAGTTCTGAGTGAATTTGTGGGCGAATAAGCACAATCCCGCCCGTAAAAAGCCCCATCTGATACACGCAAAGGCCTATAAAAAACGCGCAGACATGCGTTATACATAAAAAATAGTATAAAAAGGAGGATTCGTTATGTCGTATGTGATTCATAAAGCGTGCGCTTGCTGCGGCACTTGCGCCGACGCATGCCCGGTAGGCGCAATCACGTATGTTGGCGATAATTATGCCATCAACGAGGATCTTTGTGTCGACTGCGGAACTTGCGTGGAAGAATGCCCGATAGGCAATATTGTGGCGGGCTGATACAAAGCCATTTGCATGAATCCAAACAAAAAGCACCTGCTGATAAAAGCAGGTGCTTTTTTATGTATGCAACACGG
>JAGPHI010000112.1 GCA_018055565.1 Oscillospiraceae bacterium
ATATTCAGCACGGCCTCTAAATCTTTGCCAATGCGCTCGGCCGTTATCGCGGCAGTTTCCGTCATTGTTTGCTGCAAAAGCGTTTGCGTGCTCTTGTAATTAATGAAAATGCATATGCCCCCCACGAGCACAAGCGCTATGGCAACCGTGGAAATCATGTTTGTCAAAATTTTTGCTTTGATGCTTTTCATACAAAAACCTCCGGGCCTAAATTGTATCTTCCTGCCTTTAAATACCATAATAACCCTTTTTTACGCTTTAATCAATAAAAATGCGTTCTTTTTTTATTTTGACCAAGTTCCTTTACTGTTTTTTGTTCGCTTTGCCAAACAAAAGGCTTTTCCTTTTAAAAAAGCGAAAAAGCAAAACGCAGCGCTGAAAACAAGGGCGTTTTGCCGCGCAAAACGCCCTTGCAGGCGAAGCAATTATCCTCGCAATATGGCAAGGATTCGACTTGCAAGTTTACAGCGCACGTGATACAATATAAGCGTGTCCAAAGCCCCAATGGTTGTTGGGCATTGCTTTGGCAAAGGGCTGCTTTTTGCAGCCGCATTATTAGGAGGTAAAGAATACATGAAAAAATTTAGCAAATTGATTTCCCTTAGCATCGTGTCCGCCATTGCGGCAAGCATGCTGCTTACCGGCTGCGGCGCGAAGCCCGCTGCTTCTACCCCTGCATCCACCCCTGCTTCTGCTCCTGCTGCTTCCACCCCTGCTTCCACACCCGCCACTGCGGGCCTTAAAATTGCCATCTGCACCAGCCCGAACGCTGTTGACGACGGCTCTTTTAACGAAAACGTATATGACGGCATCCAAAAGTTTGTGAAAGCCAATCCCGGCAGCACCGTTACCAACATTCAGGAAACCACAGGCGCACCCGATGCCGCCATTGCTAAAATGGGCGAAATCGTGGGCGATTACGACGTGATTGTTGGCTCTGGCTTCCAGTTTGGCGGCTTGAACGACATTGCCAAGCAAAACCCCGACAAGAAATTTATCGTGGTTGATGCATGGCCCGCAAAAGACGAAGTATTGCCGAACGTTTATGCAATGCAGTTTGCAGAGCAAGAAAGCGGCTTCTTCGCAGGTATGGCTGCGGCGCTTGAAACCAAAACCAACAAAGTTGCGGTTGTCAACGGCCAGGCTTTCCCCTCTAACGTAAACTACCAGTACGGCTTCCAAGCCGGCGTGCAATTTGTCAACGAGACAGAGGGCAAAAAGGTAGAATTGATTGAAACCGGCTCGCATGCGGGCACAGACGTAACCGGCGCAAACGTCGGCGGCAACTACACTGGCAACTTTGGCGACATTGAAGCCGGCAAAAAATTGGGCGAAGCCCTTATCGCTAAAGGCTGCGACGTGATTTTTGTGGCTGCGGGCGATTCCGGCAACGGCGTTTTTGCTGCTGCTAAAGAAGCCAAAACCGACGTGAAAATCATCGGCTGCGACGTAGACCAATATGACGATGGCGCCAACGGCGACAAAAACATCATCCTCACCAGCGGTTTGAAGGTTATGGATGTTGTGGTTGAGCGTTCGCTGAACACCATTGCCGACGGCTCGTTCAAGGGCGGCAACGTTGTGCTTACCTTGAAAGACGATGCTACAGGCTATGTAAAGGCTGACGGCCGCAACCAGCTTTCCAAAGAAACCATCACCAAAATTGATGCCGCACAAGCAAAAGTAAAAGACGGCAGCATCGTTCCCCCCTCCAACTTTGGCGTACAGCCTAAAGATTTCAAGGTTGCCAAATAAGCCTTTGTAATCATTGATACAAGTTTCAAACAGGCATTTTCAATCTAATTGAAACGCCTGCACGGCAATAAATGCGCACATGGCCCGGCGGCCGCCGCAGGGCAATCCGACCGGAGCTATGTGCGCATTTTTCTTTTGATAAGCGCTTTAATCGGCTTTACGCTTAAAGCATTTATCAAAGGAAATTCGGTGTTTTTAAAGTACAAAGGAGGTTTTCACTTGAGCGAGGAATCCATTATTGCAATGCGCCATATCACCAAACGCTTTCCGGGCATTATTGCAAACAATGATGTGAGCATTGATATCAAAAAAGGGGAAATATACGCCATTTTGGGCGAGAATGGCGCGGGCAAAAGCACGCTGATGAGCATGCTGTTTGGCATGTATGAGCCGGACGAGGGCGAAATATATGTGCGCGGCAAAAAAGAAACGATTGCCTCGCCCAGCTATGCCGCAAACCTCAATATCGGCATGGTGCACCAGCATTTTAAATTGGTGCAAAATTATACCATTACCGAAAATATTGTGCTGGGTATCGAGCCTGTTAAAAAGGCGCTGGGCTTTTTGCCTACGGTTAATTTAACCGAGGCGCACGAGCGCATCCGCGCTTTATCCAAGCAATACGGCCTTGAGGTAGAGCCCACGGATAAAATTGAAGACATCAATGTGTCTACGCAGCAGCGCGCAGAAATTTTAAAAATGCTGTATCGCGATGCCGAAATTTTAATTTTCGACGAGCCGACGGCCGTTTTGACCCCGCAGGAAATTGACTATCTGTTAAACATTATCAAAAACTTGCGCGACGGCGGCAAAACCATTATTTTGATTACCCACAAGCTTGAAGAAATTAAGCAAGTGGCGGATCGCTGCGCCATTTTATGCCGCGGCAAGCTGATTGACGTGTTAGACGTGGCCAGCACCGACACCAAAACAATGGCCAATTTGATGGTGGGCCGCGAAGTAAGCTTTGACACGCAAAAGCCCCCTGCACAATTTGGCGAAACGGTGTTACAGGTAGAAAACCTAACGGTGAAAAACCGCGACGGCTTCACGGTAGTGAACAACGTCAGCTTTTCGATTCGTGCGGGCGAGGTGTTTGCCATTGCGGGCGTGGCGGGCAACGGGCAAGTGGAAATTGCCGATACCGTGGCGGGGCTTACAAAGGCCGCGGCGGGCAAAATTGCTTTGCAAAATCAGGATATCACCGATTATACAGTGCGCAAACGCACACTGGCGGGTATTTCGTACATCCCCGAGGATAGACAAAGCTTTGGCCTTGTGCTGGATTTTACCCTTGCCGAAAACCTTGCGATGAAAACCTATTATAAAGCGCCCATCTGCAAAAACGGCATTTTAAACTATGCCGAAATGGATCAGCATGGCGAAGCCTTAATCAATAGCTTTGATATCCGCAGCGGCGAGGGCGTGAAAACCAATGTGCGCAGCATGAGTGGCGGCAACCAGCAAAAGGCTATTATCGCGCGCGAAATTGAACTGGAAAGCCCGCTGATGATCTTTGTGCAGCCCACGCGCGGCCTTGATATCGGCGCGATTGAAAATGTGCACGCGCGCATTATGGAGCAGCGCGCAGCAGGCAAAGCCATTTTGCTTGTGTCTTTAGAGCTGGATGAAATTATGGCCTGTGCCGATACCATCGGCGTAATTTATTCGGGCGAGCTTTTAAAAATTGCCGATGCGGCCAGCCTTACCGTGAACGAAGTGGGCGAATTTATGATGGGTGTAAAGGCTTAACGTGGCATTTGCAAGCGGCGGTATCCATCGTTTTTACAGCTTTTAGCCATCGCCTATGGGATACGCGCTTTACAGCGCAATGCTGTTTGGCTTTTCTTCTACGCGCAGCGCGCTTTGCATACGCACAGCAAACGCTTTTACGCGCTTTGCGCACACCAAAAAGTGAAGATTTCGCGTGAAAATGCAGTTTCACGCCGGGTTTTGTGCCCTGCGCGCCAAAGCGCGCATATTCGGTAACGCCGATAGGCACAACGCCCAAGAAAGGAATGGGGTTTACAATGAAAAACAAATCCAAAGCCGGCCTTGCGGATAAGCTTTTTGTCAAGGTGCTCGGCGGCGAAAAATGGCACAGCATCACCGTGCCGCTTTTTTCGATTGTACTAAGCCTTTTGGCGGGCGCTATTTTGCTTTTATTGCTTGGCAAAAACCCCCTTACGGGTTATTTAAGCCTTTTGCAGGGTTCCGGCCTTGTGCCAAAGGCCAATTATGCCAGCTTCAAAAATGTATTTACCGATTTTACCAGTATGCTCAATATTTTAACGCCGATGATTTTTGCCGCGCTCAGTGTGGCCGTGGCGTTTAAAGGCGGCCTTTTTAACATCGGCGTGTCGGGGCAGATGCTGTTTGGCGGGTTTATGGCTACCATCCTTGTGGGCTATTCGCCGCTGCCTGCCGTTTTGGCAAAGCCGCTGGTCATCGTGGTGGGTATGCTTGCGGGCGCGCTTGTGGGCGGGCTGATTGGCGTGTTGAAATTTAAGTTTAATATTAACGAGGTAGTATCCTCGATTATGCTGAACTATATTTTGCAATATGTAATCAGCTTTTTAATTTTTACCTATTATTTGGACCCTGTTTCGCGTCAATCCAAAAATGTTTCCGACGCGGCGCGCCTTACGTTTATGAACGCCGATATCGCCGGGCTTAAAATGGATTTGCCGCTTGGTTTTATTTTGGCGCTGGTAGCCGTATTGCTTGTAAATTTCTTTTTAAAGAAAACAAGGCTTGGCTATGAGATAAAAACCGTGGGCGCGGGCATTTCGGCCGCGCGCTATGCGGGCATCAATGTGGGTAGCACGATGATTACCACAATGGTGCTTTCGGGGGCGCTGGCCGGCCTTGCGGGCGTTACTTACTATCTTGGCTATCTTGCCTCCATACAGCCGGGCACGCTTTCGTCCATTGGTTTTGACGCGATTGCGGTTTCGCTTTTGGGCAATTCCAACGCCATTGGCATTTTATTTGCCTCGCTTTTAATTACGGTAATTACCAAAGGCAGCACCTATATGACCTCGGCAATCGGGGTATCGATGGAAATTGCGTCTGTAATCACTGGGCTTTTGCTGCTATTTTCGGCATGCGGCACCTATATTCGGCACCTTGCACGTCGCAGTAAAGACAGGCTGGACGAAGCGGCCTTTGAAA
>JAGPHI010000113.1 GCA_018055565.1 Oscillospiraceae bacterium
CCCGCCTTGCACAGCGGGCATTCCGCTGCATCCCAGTTTGGCAAATCCAGCGCCAAAGCGCTTGCCACAACAGGCAGGGGGCTTGTGCCTTTGCTGCGGTCCACCACACAGGCAATGCCCACCACTACGCCGCCATGCTGCTCAATAATGGCGGCTGTTTCAAGGCTGGATTTACCTGTGGTTACAACGTCCTCCATGATAATGCAGCGCTCGCCGGGCTGGATTTCAAAGCCGCGGCGCAATGTCATAATATTATCCACACGCTCGGTAAAAATGGAGCGCTTGCCCATTTGCCGCGCAATCTCGTATGCATACACGATGCCGCCCATTGCAGGCCCCACCACCACGTCGATATCCATTTGCGAAAGCGCTTTTGCCACGCCCGCCAGCACCTCGGCCGATTTATCGGGATACTGTTGCAGCTTTGCCATTTGGCAATACGCGTTTGAATGGCGGCCAGAAGAAAGCAAAAAATGCCCCTGCAAAAATGCGCCTGTTTCTTTTAAAATGTCCATTATTTTTTCGTTCATATCCATTACTCCTTTAATTTTATATTGTTTTGCACTAGCGCTATTGCGCTGCGCCGCAGATTTCTGCAATGTTTTGCACGCCGTTTGCCTGCATCCAGCTTTCCATGCCGTCAAGGATATCCTGCATCACGTGCGGATTAGCAAACGTGGCTGTGCCCACCTGTATAGCGCTTGCGCCCGCCATGATAAACGCCAGCGCATCGTTTGCCGTGGCAATGCCGCCCAGCCCGATTACAGGCACCGACACGGTTTGGCACACCTCATACACCATGCGCAGTGCAATGGGCATAATGGCAGGCCCCGACAGCCCCGCAAACACGTTTTGAAACACAGGGCGGCGCGTTTTGAGATCAATGGCCATCGCTTTAAAGGTGTTTACCAGCGAAAGCGCATCTGCGCCCGCCTCTTCGCAGGCAATGGCCATTTCGGCAATGTTTTCGGCGTTTGGCGAAAGCTTTACCACAAGCGGCTTTGTGCACACAGCCCGCACGCGCGACACTACATCCCTTGCGCTTTGCGCCTTTACGCCGTACGCGATGCCGCCCTCTTTTACATTGGGGCAGCTGATATTCAATTCGATAAAATCAATATCGGTTTCACACAAAAGCCGTGCGCCCTCTAAATATTCCTCTACTGCGCCGCCGCCAAGATTGGCAAAAATAGCGGTGCCCAGCATGCGCATGGCAGGCAGCTCGTGCGCGATAAAATGCGCCACACCCGGATTTTGCAAGCCGATAGAATTAATCAGCCCCGACGGTGTTTCATATAAGCGCTCGCCCTCGTTTCCGTATTTGGGGTTTAGCGTAAGGCCTTTAGACGAAATACCGCCCAGCCGTTTGACATCCACGATATTTCGATATTCCTCGCCAAAGCCAAATGTGCCCGACGCGGCAATCACGGGCGAAGCAAGGGTTTTGCCGCAAAATTGGGTGTTTAGCATACAATCATTTCCTTTCCTAAAGCAAGCGCCGTCGCTTTTGCCCACCGCTTTTTGCAAAGCCTGCGCCTTGCGGCATGCATGGCGGTGCGGCGGTGCAAAGCCCGCGCGGGGCTATCCAATGGCTTTTTATAGCAAATCCTCTGCGCGAAACACCGGCCCGTCCTTGCACACGCTTTTGCCGCCGTTTCGGGTTTTGCACGTGCAGCCCAGGCACGCGCCCACGCCGCAAGCCATTTTCGCTTCCTTGCTTACATATGCGCGCACGCCCGCTGCCGTGGCGCTGCGCGCAATTTTGTCCATCATGATTTCCGGCCCGCACACACACACGGCGCTGTAGCCCGTTGGCGAAAACACATCCGTTACAAAGCCCTTGTGCCCATAGTTGCCAGAATCCGTGGCAAGCGACACCGCTTTACACACTGCCGAAAACGCATCCAGCATATACGGCTTATCCCGAAACCCTGCATAAAAATGCACTTCGCAGCCCTTTGCCGCAAGCGTTTTGGCCAAATAATATAAAGGCGCAATGCCGATGCCGCCGCCCACAAGGGCAATTTTGCCCGATAGCTCCTCCACTGCAAAGCCGTTGCCCGAAGCCCCTGTTAGTTGCAGTGTTTCGCCCGCTTTTGCCGCTGCCAGCTTTTCGGTGCCAATGCCGCGCACCTCGTATAAAAACGAAACGGTGCCCGCTGTTTCATCCGCGTCAAACACGCTGATGGGGCGCGATAAAAGCGGCGGCTCGTTTTGTGCCCACGTGCGCAGCATGTAAAATTGCCCTGCGCGCGGCGCGGGCGATACGCCGCCCACCGTTAGCAAAAAAATGCCGTCGGCCACTGCTTGGTTTGCCAAAATATTGGCATTATAAAAGGCTGCATTCATGCTGGATTGCCTCCCTCATCTGTTTGCATTCATTGTACGCGGCCTCGGCAAAGCCGACGCCCGGCTGCTTTTTATAAGCCAGCAGCACGCTGCGGCTGGCGTTCACCACGCCGCCGTTGCCGTTTTGCAGATATTGCGCAATATCCTTTGCCGTGCCGCCCTGCGCGCCATAGCCCGGAATCAGGAAAAAGCTGTTTGCGTAGCGCGCGCGGATTTCGGCCGCCTCTTCAATATGCGTGCCGCCAATCACCAGCCCCAGCGAGGAATAGCCGTGTGCGCCCACGCAGCTTTGCCCCATTGCCGCAATTTTATCGCCCACAAGGTCATACACATGCCGCCCATCTGCAAGGGTTTCGTATTCAAAATCCTTTGCGCCGCCGTTAGACGTGCGGCACAGCACAAACGCGCCTTTTTTATCAAAATACGGCGCATACGGCTCGATGGAATCAAGCCCCATATAAGGCGCCAGCGTTACAAAATCCGCTTCAAAATCGCCTTCAAAATGCGCTTTTGCATACATTTCGGCGGTTTTGGCAATGTCGCCGCGCTTGATATCGGCAATGGCCAAAAGCCCTTCACTGCGCAAAATGCGAAGCGTTTCGCTGTAAGCGATTAGGCCGTCTAGGCCCATTGCTTCATAATAAGCAATCTGCACCTTATAGCAGCCCGCCTCGTTTTTGGTGGCCGCGATAATGTCTTTATTAAAGCGCAAAACGGCTTCGCCGCGCGTTTCGCCCGTAGCTGCATAGCCCTCGGGCAGATAGCTAAAGTCTGTGTCCAGCCCTACACACACGGGGCCTTTTTGTTCTACGGCTTCAAATAACCTGTCCATGTTTTGCATATTGTATACTCCTTTATTTATTATACTATTTGTATTTTTATCTTTGTTCCGTTCCTCCCGCGCTGCGGCAAGGGCGGGCGCGTTATCCGTGCATTTTTTCAATCGGCCGTTCCGACACAAAGGTGATTTCTCCTGCCTTAACGGTCATTTCCACTTTGCCAGTTAGGCGCACGCCATCAAACGGCGTATTTCTGCTTTTGCTGTAAAAATCGGCCTTGCGCACCGTGTAGGGCAGCTCGGTATCCACCACTACTACGTCTGCATCATAGCCCGGGCGCAAAAGGCCTTTGGGCAAGTTTAAAATGCGCGCAGGCTCTGCGCTCATCATGCGCGAAAGCGCAGTAAGCGGTAATGCGTTTTCCAAGCAAAGCTTGGTATAGCACACGCCAAACGCCGTTTCCAGCCCCACCATGCCGGGCGCGCCGTTTGCCTTATCGGCATCGGTGTGCGGGGCGTGGTCGGTGGCAATGGCGTTCACTTCGCCGTTTTTCATCGCCGCAATCAAGGCTGCGGTGTCCTTTGCGGTGCGGATGGGCGGGTTTACACGATAATCGCCGCTTGTAAACCAAATGTGATGCGGTGTCACCTCAAACGTTACCGCAAGCCCCTCGCGCCGCGCCGCACGGATGGCGTTTAGCGCGCCGTATGTGCTTACATGGCAAAGATGCAGCTTTGCGCCGGTATAGGCGGCCAAATACAAATTGCGAATGGTTTCCAAATCCTCGGCAAGGCGATAATCGGTGCTTGACAGGGTTTTATCCTCGGCATGGCTAAAGATGGTAAGCCCCTTTTCTTTGGCAATGCGCATGGCCTGTTCCATCACAGCGCCGCTTTGCACGCCGTTGCCATCGTCGCTGATGCAGCGCAGATAATCGGGTAAATCGTGCAAATGCGTCAGGGTTTCGCCGTCAAAATCCTTTGTGATGCTGATGCATTGGTTTACGCCGCATAAATTGATTTCGCGTGCTTTTTGCATCACACTGTCGGCAATGTCGCGCGTTGAGCATATCGGCATTGTGTTGGCCATGCAGTTCACAAAGGTGTAGCCGCCGCGTGCCGCCGCGCGGCTGCCGGACAAAAGGTCTTCCTTATGCGTAAAGCCCGGCGTGCGGAAATGACAATGCAAATCAATAAACGCGGGCAGCACGGCGCGCCCCTTTGCGTCAATAATCGGCCCCTCGCCGAAAAGCTCGCGCCCAATAGCGGTAATTTTGCCGTTTTCCATACAGATATCGCCCATAACAACGCCTGTTTCATCCACAAGCCGCGCATTTTTAATCAGCATAAAACTTGCATTCCTTTCTTGCGTGGTGTCGTTTTGCTTTTGCCGCATATGTGCCGTTTGGGCGCGCAAGGGGCAAAGCCGCAAGCGCAAAAAGCTTTTTTGCGCCGCACTGCTTTTCATAGGATTCTCGCTTTGCCCGCTAAATTTTCGCAAAAAAAAACTTTTCCTACAGAATAGGAAAAGCAAATAAAAAAGATGCGGCACCAATGCCATAATTAAAATAGAAAGGCAGGTGATACGCCTTCAATACTTGCCCTGTACCCTGTATCATCGGCTTCGCCTCCCTTTCGTTCATTTCCAATAATGATACCATCCACACACCTAAAAGTCAATGCGCATTTTGAAAAGAGTATACCGCCCTGTGGCCGCATCTTTCTGTGTGTAATCCACAAAAGCCATACTTTTGCACCCGTATAAAAGTGCCACTGCGCG
>JAGPHI010000114.1 GCA_018055565.1 Oscillospiraceae bacterium
GTTCCACGTGGAACATTTGCGCTTTTACAATGCAATTTTTGCGCGATTTATTGGTTTTGCTGTTTGCAATCATACAAATTTGATGCTATAATGATTTTCACAGCATGTAAACAGGAAGATGCCTGTTGAAATAGGAGTTGAAGCATTTGGGAAAAATTGTGGCGGTTGCCAATCAAAAAGGCGGCGTGGGCAAAACAACCTCGGCGGTCAATTTGGCCGCATGTGTTGCAGCACAGGGCAAAAAAGTGCTTATTGTGGATTTGGATCCGCAGGGCAACACCACTAGCGGCTTTGGCTTGCAAAAGCGCGGTGTGGAGCGCAGCGTATATCAGCTGCTTATCGGCTCTATGAGCGCAAAAGAGATTATTGTTCGCACGCAGTTTCGGGTGGATATTATTCCCTCCAATATTCAGCTTAGTGGGGCAGGCATTGAGCTCGTAGGGCTTGACCGCCGCGAAGCCCGCCTGCGTGAGGGCCTAACGCCGATTATAGGCAATTATGATTTTATTTTTATTGATTGCCCGCCAAGCTTAGATTTGCTTACCTTGAACGGGCTTTGCGCGTGCGACACGGTTTTGGTGCCCATTCAGTGCGAGTTTTTTGCTCTGGAGGGTTTGTCGGAGCTGATGAACACCATTCGCAGCGTGAAAAAAATGTACAACCCCTATATTGATATAGAGGGTGTTTTACTTACAATGTATGACGGGCGGCTTAATTTGACCTTGCAGGTTGTCAGCGAAGTAAAAAAATACTTTCCGGACAAGGTATATCGCTCGACAGTGCCGCGCAATGTGCGCCTTTCAGAAGCGCCCAGCTTTGGTATGCCCATTAATTTTTACGATCCGGCTTCAAAAGGTGCCGAGGCATACGCATTTTTAGCGGCAGAATTTATTAAAAACAATCGCGAAAGGGGCAACGGATAATGGCGGTAAAAAAAGGCGGGCTTGGGCGCGGGCTGGAATCTCTGTTTCAAGATACGGGCAGCACGGCGGCAGCCGAAGGCGTTACCACTTTGCGTATCGGCGAGGTAGAGCCCGATAAAAATCAGCCGCGCAAAACCTTTGAAGAATCGGCGCTGCAAGAGCTTGCGTCTAGCATTATGGAGCATGGCGTTTTACAGCCAATTGTGGTGCGCCCAGCGCCGCAGGGCGGCTATTTTATCATCGCGGGCGAGCGCCGCTGGCGCGCATCACGCCTTGCGGGGCTTACGGAAATCCCTGTTATTATCAAAGATGTTACAAACGAAGAGGCGATGGAAATTGCGCTGATTGAAAACCTACAGCGCGAGGATTTGGACCCAGTGGAAGAAGCCCTCGGTTATCGCCAGCTGATGGAAAAATGCAATTACACACAAGAGCAAGCCGCAGCAAAGCTGGCCAAAAGCCGCAGCTCGGTGGCCAATACGCTGCGCATACTGGCGCTGCCGGATAAAATCCTTGCACAGCTTCGGCAAAATATGCTTACTGTGGGGCATGGCAAGGTACTTTTGTCGCTGCCAAACAGCGATTTGCAGCTGCAAGCGGCAAAAATCATTATCAGCGAGGGGCTGAACGTGCGCCAAACAGAGCTTTTGTGCAAAAAGCTGCTAAAGGGCGAGCCTAAGCGCAAAGAAATGCAGCGCCCGCCGCTGCCAAGCGAAGTGGAGCTTTCGTTAAAAGAGGTGCTGGGCACAGAAATAAAGGTGCAGTATAAAGAGGGGAAAGGCAGTTTGCAAATTGCCTTTTATTCAGACGAGCAGCTAAAAGCCTTTGCCAATTTGCTTGGAAATTACGAAAACAGCCATACTAAATAAGATTATAATTAAAGGAATGGATATAAAATGCTGGATATTAAATTTGTACGCGAAAATCCCGACCTTGTAAAAGAAAACATCAAAAAGAAGTTTCAAGACCAAAAGCTGCAACTGGTAGACGAAGTGCTGGCACAGGATTTAGAAAACCGCGAATTGATCACCAAAACCGAGGCTTTGCGCGCCGAGCGCAACAAGCTGTCTAAAACCATAGGCGGCTTGATGGCGCAGGGAAAACGCGACGAGGCCGAGGCCATGAAAGCGCTGGTTGCACAGGAAGCCGACACGCTGAAAGAGCTTGAGGAAAAGCAGGCGGCGCTGGAGGAATCCATCAAAACCAAGATGATGACAATCCCCAATATCATTGACGCATCGGTGCCCATCGGGCGCGATGATAGCGAAAACGTAGAGGTGCAGCGTTATGGCGAGCCCGTGGTGCCGGAATTTGACGTTCCGTACCACACCGAGATTATGGAACGCTTTGACGGTATCGACCTTGATGCTGCCCGCAAAGTGGCGGGAAACGGCTTTTATTATCTAATGGGGGACATTGCGCGCTTGCATTCCGCAGTGATTTCTTATGCGCGTGATTTTATGATTGACCGCGGCTTTACGTATTGCGTGCCGCCCTTTATGATTCGCGCCAATGTGGTTACGGGCGTAATGAGCTTTGCCGAAATGGACGCTATGATGTATAAAATTGAAGGGGAAGACCTGTATTTAATTGGCACCAGCGAGCATTCGATGATTGGCAAATTTATCGACACCATCTTGCCCGAAACAGAGCTGCCCAAAACGATGACCAGCTATTCGCCGTGCTTCCGCAAGGAAAAAGGCGCGCACGGCCTTGAAGAGCGCGGCGTTTATCGCATTCATCAATTTGAAAAGCAAGAAATGATTGTGGTGTGCAAACCGGAAGAAAGCGCCGCATGGTTTGAGAAATTATGGCAAAACACTGTGGATTTATTCCGCACACTGGATATCCCCGTGCGCACGCTGGAGTGCTGCTCGGGCGATTTGGCGGATTTAAAGGTAAAATCCATCGACGTTGAAGCATGGAGCCCGCGCCAAAAGAAATATTTTGAGGTTGGCAGCTGCTCTAATTTAAGCGATGCACAGGCAAGACGCTTAAAAATCCGCGTAAACGGCGAAAACGGCAAGTATTTTGCCCATACGTTGAACAACACAGTGGTTGCGCCGCCGCGCATGCTGATTGCGTTTTTGGAAAACAATTTGCTGGAGGATGGCTCGGTGCGCATCCCTGAAGCGCTGCGCGCTTATATGGGCGGCAAGGCGATGCTGACACCTACTAAGGGATAATTTAAGGCGTTTGTGTATGATTTGCGCACGTCCATTTGTGGGCGGATTGCTTATCCGCCCGCCGTATCCCTCGTTCTAACCTCTTACTTCTTATCTCTATATTCTGACATGTAAACGTAGGGGCGGATTCTATATCCGCCCGCTAACGTAAGAAACAGAACGCGCATGCGGGTATCGGTAAAAATTGTTTGGGCGGTGTTTGTGCATCGATTAGTATTGCAGCGTATGGCCAATTTTCGGGCGGATATAAAATCCGCCCCTACGGTTTATCCAATTGGCACAGTGTGTGTACTATAAATGGGTTATGGTAGGGTGTTTTAACGCGCCCAATCGGGTGGATATAAAATCCGCACCTACAATTTTATCATTACAGCATAGCAAGGCACAGTAAAAAGAAATATCGCACACAAAGTGATATAAATTGCGCAAAAATGCTTGACAAGCAGTAAAGTTTTCGTTATAATAACAAATGCGCTGCTAAATTGTATTTGCGTATGGCGGTATAGCTCAGTTGGCTAGAGCACTCGGTTCATACCCGGGGTGTCACTGGTTCAAGTCCAGTTACCGCTACCATATCGCAGCGTTTAGCTGAAATTTGCCGGCACCTTTTGCAATGGTGGGAGGAGAATGTCCGCAGTATTCAGCTAAACGCTGTGGTGTATGGCCCGATGGTCAAGAGGTTAAGACATCGCCCTTTCACGGCGGTATCCCGGGTTCAATTCCCGGTCGGGTCACCATAAAAAAGCCCTCGTAAACTTTGTTTACGAGGGCTTTTTTGCGTCTTTATTGATAGCGCACTTACCAACGTGGAACATCCATTGCACGATCTATCGTCCATGCATATCGTTCACTTACCAGCGGCAGGACTTTCACTATCTATCGTCTATGCTTATATTCCACTTATCATCGTGGATTTTGGCACAAAGTCAGCAATATCGCGCGGCTGTGGCATCGCGCGTTTATCCTGCGTTTTCGGGCGTTGTTGCAATATCGCCCAATGTTTTGCCTTTATCATGCGTTTCGCCCAAAGCGTAGGTAAAGCCGGTAGGGATATCAAACGCCGACGCGGGCACGGGCGAGGAGGCATAGCGGAAATGCTCGTTTAAAATGGGGGCAAAATTTTCGGCGTTGATGCCATAGGGCGATTCCTTTTTGCCTGTGGCGGGGTTTTCAACCGAAAGGCTGCCGCCGGGCGCACGCACGATGAAAATGTTTTCCTCTTGAATGGACATCACCTTTGTAAACATACCGATTAAATCGCTTAAATTCATGTCTGTATTACAATAATGCGCCACGCGCTTTGCCATCACAGGGGCCTCCGACAACGGAAAATCCTTGCGGATGGTTTGAAAAACCGCCTTGTAAAAATATTGCTGTAACTCAAGGCGCTTATAATCCTTTTGAGCATACATCTCGCGCTGGCGCACCAGCCACGCCGCGTCGTCGCCCGAAAGGCGCTGCTGCCCTTGCTTGATTTCCTTAATTTTTGCGCCGTTTGCATCAAGCGAATACACATCCCACGGCACATAAATGTCGATGCCGCCAATTGTGTTAATGATTTCGCGAAATACATCCATATTAAACACCACATAATCGTCTACAGGCAAGGCGAAATCGCGGTTTAATTCGTTGGCAAGGTTGGCGATTAAATTGGTTTGATCGGGGCCGTTTGCATAAATGCCATTCAGCCTGCCATTGGGTGAGCGGTCAAACCCAACATAAGTATCGCGCGGAATTTGCAGCACATTTGCCGATACCTTGCCGTCTTTATCGGTGCGCAGGTT
>JAGPHI010000115.1 GCA_018055565.1 Oscillospiraceae bacterium
CGAGGACCCTGCCGCGTTTATTTCGGCGGCGCTTTCCCCCGCAAACGTTGTAAACGTGGAGATTTTAGAGGGCGAAACCAAGTCCTGCCGCGCCACGGTGCCCGACAATCAACTGTCGCTTGCCATTGGCAACAAAGGGCAAAACGCGCGCTTGTGCGCAAGGCTGACGGGGTATAATATTGATATCCGCCCCGAAAGCGGCTATTTTGGTGAAGAGCCGGACGCAAAGCCGGCAGAATAATAACAACGGAGGCAAGGGGCATGGCTGTAAAAAAAATACCGCTGCGGCGCTGCACCGGCTGCTGCGAATCAAAGCCTAAAAAAGAGTTGGTGCGCGTGGTGAAAAGCCCCGAGGGCAGCATTTTGCTGGATGTAACGGGCAAAAAGCCCGGCCGCGGCGCTTATGTGTGCAAAAGCAGTGCATGCCTTGCAAAGGCGCGCAAAGCAAAGCGCATCGAACGCGCGCTGGAATGCGCCATCCCCGATGCCCTATATGAAGAAATGCGCGCGCAA
This sequence comes from Oscillospiraceae bacterium, assembly GCA_018055565.1. Lineage (GTDB taxonomy): Bacteria > Bacillota > Clostridia > Oscillospirales > Ruminococcaceae > JAGPHI01. The sequence continues at coordinate 514 of JAGPHI010000115.1, forward strand.
TTGAACACCGAAGGCGAAACGTTTGAAAGTTAAGGCTTTTAAACTGGGTTTTGAGGCTTTTCTGCCAACGGACATTGGCAAAATGATTCCGATGGGATAAACCGCCCAAAACCCCAAGAAGGGAATGTCATATAAATGCCGAATCATAAAATCTTATTTGCACTTTCGCTTTGCCGCAAGGCAGGCGCCTTAATTGGCGGATTTGACGCTGTTAAAGAAAGCGTAATGAAAGGCAAAGCGTATCTGGTGCTGTATGCATGCGATATCTCCGAAGGAACCAAAAAGCGTTTATTGTATGCTTGCGAAGATTATGTGGACGCATTGGAATTGCCGCTTGACCAGTTTTCGCTTTTACCCATTTGCAAAAAACCCACCGGCGTATTTGCCGTAACAGACGAAGAGCTTACAACGCTCTGCCGCAAAAGCCTGACGGAAGCGGAGGATAAACCCGCTGCTTTGCGCACCAAGCAAAAACCCGCCGTGGTGCCGGCGCAATGTAAGGAGGAATTCAATGATCATCAAGCTTAAAATCAGCGATCTCGCAAAGGATCTCGGCCTTGGCAACAAGCCCGTGATTGACCTTCTCGCCGAAATGACGGGCGAGGTTAAAAAACATACAACGGCCCTTTCCGAAGAGGAACTGAACCGTGTTTTTGAACATTTCACCCGTGCAAGCGAGGAGCCCTCGCTGGACGAATATTTGGCCAGTGCCCCCGAAAAAAAGCCCGAGCCAAAGCCCGAGCCGAAGCCTGCGCCTGCGCCTATCGCAAAGCCGCAGCAGTTTGCCGCAAAGCAGCCCTCTGCGCCAATAGCAAAGCCGCAGCAGTTTGCCGCAAAGCAGCCCTCCGCGCCGTATAAGCCCGCGCCAAAGCCCATTGCCGGCGTAAGCAACGAGCCGCTGAAAAAGGCCGACGGCACAGTGGTGCAGGCAGGCGCGCGCCCCGCGCACAAGCCCGCCACCGATAAGGAAACCGTGAAGCGCGAAGTGGTAACCGTTACCATCGACACCCGCGCCGTAGACGTAAACCTTGATAAATTTAACGAAAAATATACAGAGCTTGCCTCCACAAAGCCTGTGGAAAACCGCAAAAAGCCGCAGCCTGCTGGCAATAAGCAAAAGTTTCAGGGCCGTCCCAACCGTTTTGGCAGCGGCAAAAACCAGCCCTACCAGCAGCGTCACCGCGAAACCGAAACCGAGCGTTTGCAGCGCATTCAGCTGGAAAAGGCGCGTAAAGCACAGCTGCACGTGTCGATTCCCGATGAAATCACAGTGGGCGAGCTTGCCAGCCGCTTAAAGGTAAACGCCGCGCAGGTTATCAAAAAGTTGATGGGCGTGGGCATTATGGCCTCGCTTACCGAAGTGATTGATTTTGATGCTGCAAGCCTTGTGGCAGAAGAACTGGGCGCAAAAGTGGAACATGAAGTGCATGTCACCATTGAAGAGCGTTTGTTTGAAGTGGACGAAGACAAGGCCGAAGATTTGGCCGAGCGCCCGCCCGTTGTTGTGGTTATGGGCCATGTTGACCACGGCAAAACGTCGATTTTGGATGCTATCCGCAAAACAAAGGTTACCGCAGGCGAAGCCGGCGGCATCACACAGCATATCGGCGCATATCAGGTAGAAATGAACGGCAAGCCCATTACGTTTTTGGATACCCCGGGCCATGAGGCCTTTACCTCCATGCGTGCGCGCGGCGCGAATCTGACGGATATCGCCGTGCTGGTTGTGGCTGCCGATGACGGTATCATGCCGCAAACCGTGGAATCTATCAACCATGCCAAAAGCGCGGGCGTTACCATTATTGTTGCAATTAACAAAATGGATAAGCCCACCGCCAATGCCGAGCGCGTAAAAGAGCAGCTTACACAATACGAGCTTGTGGCCGAGGAATGGGGCGGCGATGTCATCTGCGTGCCCGTTTCTGCCGCAACCGGCGACGGCATTGAATCCTTGCTGGAAATGATTGTGCTTGCCAGCGAAGTAAAAGAATTAAAAGCCAATCCGAATCGACGTGCAAAAGGCGCTGTAATTGAAGCGCGTCTTGATAAGGGCGAGGGCCCAATTGCCACCATTTTGGTGCAAAAAGGCACGCTGCATCAAGGTGATGTGATTATTGCAGGCACCTCTGTGGGCCGCGTGCGCGTGATGCGCAATGACGCGGGCGAAGCGATAGACACCGCCGGCCCGTCCATGCCTGTAGAGATTACCGGCCTTACCGAGGTGCCCTCGGCTGGTGATTTGTTTGACGCCGTTGAAGACGAAAAGCTTGCGCGTGAACTGGCTGACCGCCGCGCCGTAGAAGCAAAAGAGCAGCATTTTCAAAGCTTCCAAAAGGTTACTTTGGATAATCTGTTCAGCCAAATTGCCGAAGGCGAAATGAAAGAGCTGGCCGTCATTGTTAAGGCAGACGTGCAGGGCTCGGCCGAAGCCGTTAAGCAAAGCCTTGAAAAATTAACCAACGAAGAAGTGCGCGTGCGCGTGATTCACGCGGGCGTTGGCGCTATCAACAAAAGCGATGTTATGCTGGCAAACGCCGGGCATGCCATTATTATCGGCTTTAACGTGCGCCCCGACCCCGTGGCAAAAGAAGAAGCCGCGCAAGCAGAAGTGGAATTGCGCATGTATCGCGTGATTTACGATGCCATTAACGATGTTACTGCCGCTATGCGCGGCATGCTGGCGCCCAAATTCCGCGAAGTGGAGCTTGGCCGTGCCGAAGTGCGCAGCGTGTTTAAAATTTCTTCTTCCGGCACCATTGCGGGCTCGTATGTGCTGGACGGCAAGGTTACGCGTGCCGCCAAAATCCGCCTTGTGCGCGATGGCATCGTGATTACTGAGGACGAAATTGATTCGTTGCGCCGATTTAAGGACGATGTGAAAGAAGTGGCGCAGGGGTATGAATGTGGTATAGGGCTTGTGAAATATGCCGATATTAAAGAGGGCGATATCTTTGAGGCCTTTATCATTGAAGAGTATCGCGATTAGTGAATGGCAGTAGAGCAAAGGGTATTGCGGGGGCGCTATCCGCTTCTCCTCTACCCTCGGCTTCTAATCTCTAATTCTGACCTCTAATATCTGACCTCTAATTTCTAAATGCATTTTCTCACCTGTTTTGTGCGGCGATGAAACGCCGCACAACCCGGAAGAAAGGACGTGATTTTATGCCGCAATCGAATAAGCAAGGGCGTATTAACGAGGATATTAAGCGCGAACTGATATCCATTATCGGCGCGATGAAAGACCCGCGCGTGCAGGGCTTTTTAACGGTAATGCGTGTGGAGGCAGCGCCCGATTTATCCAGCGCAAAGGTTTACGTGAGCATGCTGGGCGAAAACAATGCCACAAAGGACGCAGTGGCGGCCTTGCAGCGTGCCGCAGGCCATATCCGCACGGAAATTTCAAAGCGCATGCATATACACAAAGCACCCGAGCTGCATTTTTTGGCCGACGACGGCGCAAAATATGCCGCGCACATCAACGAGCTTTTGGAAGGACTGAAGAATCCGCATGAGTGAATTAATTGACATCACCGCCGCCATCAGCTGCCTTTTAAAAGCGGAAAATATTTTGCTTTTATGCCATAAAAATCCGGACGGCGACACAATCGGTTCCGCTGGGGCGCTGTATTGGGCACTGCGCAAGCTGGGCAAAACCGTGGGGCTGCTGTGTGCAGACCCCATCCCTACCCGCTATTCTTACATGAATCTTACGATGTTTGCAGGCGAATTTGTGCCGCAATACATCGTGGCGGTAGACGTGGCAGGCGTGCAGCTTTTTGGCGATGCATTAAACGATTATGCAAAGCGCATTGATTTGTGCATCGACCATCATCCCTCCAATTCCGGCTATGCCGACTATATGCTGCTTGATGAAACCGCAGCCGCAACGGCGGAAATTATGTACGAGGTTATCCTCACACTGGGCATCTCGCCCGAGGGAATCATTGCCGATTGCCTATATACAGGCGTTTCCACAGACACCGGCTGCTTTAAATTTAGCAATACTACCGCGCGCACACACAGCATTGCCGCAAAGCTGATGGAAGCAGGCGCAAACACCGTGTTTTTAAACGACGCGCTGTTTGAAAGCAAAAGCCGCCGCCGTCTTGAAATTGAAAAGCTGGCGCTGGAAAACATGCGTTTTCATTTTGACGGGCGCTGCGCGCTCACCTATCTAACGCGTGAGGAAATTGCCAAAACTGGTGCCGATGGCACCGATCTTGAGGGCATCACCTCTATTCCCCGCACAATAGAAGGGGTGGATGTGGGCGTAACATTGCGTCAACTGGAAACAGGCAGCTATAAAATCTCTGTGCGCACCGCGCAAGGGCACGACGCCAGCGCAATCTGCGCAAGGCTTGGTGGCGGCG
>JAGPHI010000116.1 GCA_018055565.1 Oscillospiraceae bacterium
GGCGTGGATTTTGCACGGCTGGATGCACAGCCAAACGCCCCGCATCTAACGCGCGCCGCCTTAGGCATTGCCGAAAATGCAAAAACCATTGTGTTTGTGGGCTCGTTTAACCCTGTTAAGCATCAAATTGGCATGCTGGGCGTGATGGAAAAGCTGGTTTTGCGCCACCCCGAAGCCATGCTTTTATATCTTGGCAGCACCGATAATACCGCCTATTTTTCTGCGTTTGAAAAAGCGCTGGCCGCTTGCGGCGCAAAGGCAAATGTGCGGCTATTGGCGCATATTGATAACGGATACATCGGCGCATTTTTGCGCGAATGCGCGGATATCTTTACGCTGCCCACTTTGCAGGAAGGGTTTGGCCTTTCCACTTTTGAGGCGGTATATGCGGCAAAACCCGTTGTTATCACTGAAACTGGCGCAGCCGACTGTTTGCGGCAATACAAATCCTGCATCGTAGTGCCCGCCGCCTATGCGGACATTGTAACCACCGACACAAGCGAAATGAACCGCCTTTCTTTGCAAACGGAAAACCGAAACACCGATGCATTGGTGAATGCGTTTTGCGAGATACTGGAGCATTTAGACGCATACAATGCCGAAGCCGCCATCAGCGCCAAAGCCGTAAGCGCCTACAGTGTGCAGCGCATGACAGACGAATACATCCGCTTAATAGAGCAATAAACAGTGCAGCCCTGCCCGTTTCATTGGAAACAGGCAGGGCTGCTTTTGTATTGTGGATAGTTTTATCGCATGCGTTTACCGCTTTGCATTTTGCAAATATTCTTCTAAGCGCCCCGCGCGGTACATCCCCTCCACGTCCGCCAACAGATTATCATGCATTTCAGCAAGCTGCGCGGCCGTAAGCGTGAAAGAATTATGCGTTAAAACCTGTTCTTTAAAAGCGGCATAGCCCTCGGTGCGCTGTGCGCTAAGGGCCTTGCTTGCGGGGGCGCGATAAATGGATGTGGCGCGCGGAATATCCACGCCGCGCACATTGCCACGTGTTGCCACGGCAAAATATTTCAGCCACATCGACCAATCCTCAAGGCCGTCCACGCTTTCGTCCAGCCCGCCGCAACGCGCAAACAGGCTGCGCCGAAACATGGCGCTTTGGATAGACAAAAGGCACATTTTGCTCATTAACAAAGGGTCAATGCGTTCAAAAATCACGGGATGCAGGCGGCCGCTTTCGATTTGGCAAGCCACATCCCCGTGCGAATCTGTTTCGCACAGCATGCTGCCCGCGGTAATAATATCCGCCGTGGGGTTTTGCGCAAATTGCGCCACCATCAGCTCAATATGGTCGGGGTAAAAATAATCATCGTCATCTAAAAAATTGATAAATTCGCCTTTGGCCTCGGCCAAGCCCAGATTGCCGGTTTTGCTGCGGCCAACAGGCTTTCCTGTGGCAAAATAACGCACGCAAAGGCGCGAAGCAAATTCGCGTTCCACCATTTCTTTTGCGGTGGGCGCGCCATCCTCTGCCACAATCACTTCAAAATTTTGATACGTTTGATGGGTAAGGCACAAAAGCGTTTGCCGCAGCACGTCTGCGCGCGCATGCGTGCGCACCACGATGGACACCAGCGGCGTTTCTTTTGCGATAAACAAAGGATGGCTGCCGCGCGCAATGCGGCCCGTGGCAAAATCAGACGGGTTTGCCCTAAACAGTGCGCGATGGCCAAAGCGCCAAAACAAAAAATGCGGCGCTTTCACAAAATGCGCAAGATATTTACGCAAAAGCACCTTGCGCACATGCGCAAAATGCAAAGGGCGGCGCAGCGTTGCAAAAAATGCGCGATGCCCCGCCAGCATCTGCGAAAAGCTGCCGTATTTGTATCGCAAAAACAGCTCTGATACCGCGATGCTGGCATATTCAAACAAGCTGCCTGCCTCGCCTTTTTCCCCCGTAAAATGCTCCACTGCCGCCGTGGGCAGATATTGCAAGCGGTGCTGTGCCGCGCGCATGCGCCACGACAGGTCGATATCCTCGCCATACATAAAAAAGTGCGTGTCAAACCCGCCAATTGCTTCAAACACCGTGCGCTTTACCAAAAGCGCCGCCGCCGAAGCCCAGTTTGGGCATTCCATTGTAACAGGATGAATATGATGCGGCGTTTCAAACGGCAGCTGGCGCAGCTCAAATGCGGCCACGTCGCTTCGCGCCGCCGAAATAGCCTTGTCCATTTGCAAGAACACATCGGGCATTATCGCGGTATCCACATTCAAAAAAAGCACATGCGGCGCATCGCCATAGGCGGCACCTTGATTGCATGCCGCGCCAAAGCCAACATTTTTGCCTGTGGGCAAGATGCAAAATTCGCCAAATTCAAGATAGCGCGCCTGCAATTGGGCAAGGCGCTGCAATGTGTCGTCGTGCGAGCCATTGTCCTTGAAAATCAAGCGCAATTCTCGCAATGGATACGCTGCATTTGCAATGGCTGCCACGCAGCCCTCCAGCCATTTTGCGCTATTGTAGGTAACAAAAACGATGTCGTATTTCATCCATGCCTCCGCTTTGCGGCGATTGCAGGCCTTTTGGTATGCGGCAAGCCTTTGCGGCACACGCGCGGCCCCCCTCGCGTCTTATCTTTAGTGTAACACAATATGATGGATAATTCAAAGCCTTTCCATACAAAAGCGGGCTGCATCACATCGAAATGTGATGCAGCCCGCTGACTATTGCGGTAAAAATTACAGCTCGGCGAAGTACTTAATGGTGCGCACCATTTGGCTGGTGTAGCTGTTCTCGTTGTCATACCATGACACAACCTGCACCTGATAGGTGTCGTCGTCCACTTTGGCAACCATTGTTTGTGTAGAATCAAACAGCGAGCCATAAGAAGTGCCGATAACGTCGCTAGACACGATTTCATCGGTGTTGTAGCCATAAGAGGCGCTGGCAGCGGCTTTCATTGCGGCGTTGATGCCGTCTTTAGTGATGTCTTTGCCTTTCACAACGGCCACCAAAAGTGTGGTGGAGCCAGTGATAACGGGCACGCGCTGTGCAGCGCCAATCAGCTTGCCTTTCAGCTCGGGGATAACAAGGCCAATGGCCTTAGCAGCGCCCGTAGAGTTCGGCACAATGTTGGAAGCGCCTGCGCGTGCGCGGCGGAAATCGCCTTTGCGGTGCGGGCCGTCCAAAATCATTTGGTCGCCTGTGTAGGCGTGCACGGTTGTCATGATGCCGCTTTGGATGGGCGCATAATCGTTCAGCGCTTTGGCCATCGGGGCAAGGCAGTTAGTTGTGCAGGAAGCGGCAGAGATGATCGTGTCTTCTTTGGTAAGCACGTTCTCGTTCACGCTGAACACAACTGTGGGCAGATCGTCACCGGCGGGAGCCGAGATAACAACCTTTTTTGCGCCGGCGTCAATGTGCGCCTGGCTGCCTTTTTTGGAAGCGAAGAAGCCTGTGCACTCCAGCACTACGTCAACGCCAATTTTCTTCCAGGGGAGGTTTGCGGGGTCTTTCTCTGCAAGGATTTCGATGCGCTGGCCATCCACTGTGATGGAGGTTTCGTCGCTCGTTACCTTGTCGCACAGGGCATAGCGGCCTTGCGCGGTGTCATATTTCAAAAGATGGGCGAGCATAGCGGGGCTGGTGAGGTCGTTGATTGCAACGATTTCATACCCTTTTGCGCCAAACATTTGGCGAAACGCCAAGCGGCCGATGCGGCCGAAGCCATTGATTGCTACTCTTACTGCCATAATAAAACATCCTCCTTATAATTAGAGCCGTTACATATAATAACTTCTCTTAGGTCGTACCTTTATTTTATACTAAATCGAGCAAAACTACAAGTGCTTGACAAAAGTTTAACACAAAAGTGCAAAAAGATTCATATCTTGTATCGCATTTTGTGCTTTCCCGCAATAACACGCAGTGCCTATCAGCGCGTGTATGTATATACCACGCACGAAAGCGCATACAGCGCGTAGATATGCGCGGGATAAAACGCATAAAACAGTTTTTTCAGCGCCTTGCCGCGCTGGCGATTATACAGCAGCATCAGCACCACCGCAAACATCTGCATCCACTGAAAATAATCGGTAAAATATTGTATCGGCGTGGCATCTGGGCAATAATACCGCACCAATAAAACCTCCGACACCAGCGAATACACCGCATATGTGCCGGCCTGCACCCATTTGTTAAACCGAAACAGATACAATATCACGCCGCCCAAAATAAACCATGTGCCGCCATCCGTTACAAAATTGTGCAAGGGCAGCACGGTTTGCGTTGTAAAAAACAGCAGCTCTGTGGCGATGCTGCTGGTTTCCATAATGGCGGGCAAACAAGCGCTTAACACATATGGCAACACCGCCGTGCACGCCAGGGTTACGCCGCCGCGCAGCCATTTGCGCGCTTGCAGCCACTGCACGCCTTGCAAAAGCACCAGCAACACAACAAAGGTTTGAAAAATAGCATTCAGCGGGTAAAGCCCGTCTGCACGCACAAAAAGCCCAAAGCGCGCCATCAGATACTGCACAAAGCCCATGCCCGCGCCAATGGCATAAATGCGCAAAAAATAGCGCTTTTTATTGCTGGTATGGCAAAAGCCCTCTACCACGCAAAACAAAAACAGCGGTGCCGAAAGCCGCCCAAGCTGCGTAAACCATAGCGGAATCACATCCGTGAACGCAAAAAATTGATGAATATGGTCCAGCACCATTAAAAAAAGCGCAATCAGCTTTAAATCCGAAGATGAAAGCCCGCCCCAACGTGTTTTTTGCGGCATAACATTGATCCCGTTCATAACAAGCACCCTCCCCGGCAAAGCGCCGAATGAAAAAAGGGGAAACGGAGTCCACCCCGTTCCCCCTTTTGTGTTCTGACATCTGCCTTTTGACTTTTGACTGTTGACTGTTGACTGT
>JAGPHI010000117.1 GCA_018055565.1 Oscillospiraceae bacterium
ATAAAAACCGCGCGGGCGAATATTTTGGCTTTTATGATATTTTTGGCAAGTTTTCCACCATTATGGGGCCGCTGGTATGCGCGTGGGCAATGGGTATTGCCACGGATAAAATTATCAAGGCCGAAAACATTGCCGCAAACGCCTCGGCCGAGGTGTTTGCAGAAATTGCCGCACGCAGCGCGCCCTGGGGCGTTTTAAGCATTTTGCTCATTTTCTTTGTGGGCGCAGGGCTGTACTTTTTTGTGCTGCCGCACTATTTGAAAAAAGAACATATCCACAAGCTATAAACCTCGCAAAACAATTTGCGCTTTGCGCGGGCGAAGCCTTTGCAATATTGCGGGGGTTTGCACGGTAAAGCGCGCACAAGGAGAGAACCGAAACATGCCCGAAGCCTACACCCATATCCGCACAGCGCGCGCAGCCGCCGCAGCCACAGGTGTGCTTGTGCCGTCAAAAGCGGCATTTGAAATGGGCGCAAACGGCCCTGACCCGCTGTTTGCCTATCGCCCACTAACCAAAATTACCGAGCAGCCCATAAAGGAGCTTGGCTCGCGCATGCACAAAGAGCATTGCGGCGCGTTTTTAACGGCTTTGGTTATGCACGCAAAAACAGATGCACAAAAAAGCTATGCGATGGGGTTTTTATCGCATAATGCGCTGGACGCGCTGATGCATCCGTATATTGCGTTTTTAACGCAGAAAGGCCAGTGCTATCAACGCGCCCACGGACACGGCTTTTTTGAAACCGCGCTAGATTCCCAATTGTATAAAAAAGACTATAATACACGCTCTGTAGAAATGAAAGACAGTGCGCCGATTTTTATTACCGCGGAGCTTGCAGAAGTGTGCGAGCTAATGCAGCGCTGCATCCGCGAGGTGTTTGCGCAGGAGGTCAGCGTGGAAGCGCTGGCAGATTCGTATCATTCGTTTCACGCGCTGCACCGCTTTTTTGCAGGGCGCACACGGCTAAGGCGGGCCGTAGGCGCGCTGGCCGAGGTGCTGGTGTTTTCGCCGGGGCTTGTGCGCTCGCACATGACGCCCGCCATTATGGAAAAGCATTTGCCGCGCGCATGGACGAATCCCTATACAGGCGAAACCTTTGAAAACGAGGTTACGGATTTATTGCAGCCTGCCACAGAAATTAGCGGCGCGTTTTTAAAAAGCGCCGAGGCCTATTGGCAAGGGCGCATCAGCGCCGTAAAGCTGGCGCGCATTATTGGCGACCACAGCTACGACACAGGCCTTGCCAGCGAAGAGGCCGAAGCCTACGAGGTGGACGAGGCACAATAAGCAAAGCCGCGCAATTAATCCGCGCCCACAATTAATAATGTATATAATAAAGCCCTCTGGCAATTGCCAGAGGGCTTTATGTTTGTAAACAGTTTTAAAAGAAACGGCGTGGCGGCAGATGCTTAATAAGCACACGAAAGCGCAATGCAAAACAGCCCCACGTAATACGTGGCAAGGTTTAAAAACCGCAAAATCTTGCGCGGACGCAAGTAAAAATACAGCAATAAAATTACACCGTCTGATAAAAGAAACAGCGCACTGCCAATCATTAAAAGCAAGCTTTTTTGCGGCGAGGCAATGGCAAATGCCGCAGAAAAGCCGCGCGCACACATTAGCCCCACAAAAAGCGAGTAAGCCATCACAGGCAGCTTCATGCGGTGCAGCTTAAAATGCTGCGAGCGCGCGCAAAACCCAGTAACCACCAGCAAAATGGCAGGCAAAACAAGGTCGTACCAATGAAACGGCGAAAGCGCGGAAAACACCACGCAAAAGCCGATATGCGCCAGCATAAAAGCGATAACCCCGCGCAAAAAATAGCGGCTAAACAGCTTGCCCTTGTTGTTGGCAAGGCCCAAAAGCACATCGCCTGCAAGGCAAAGAACAAGGCAGGGCAAAAGCCCGTAAAAATAGGCCGAATGCTGCTTGCCGCCCTCCCAATAGGCGGCAAAGGCAAGCGCGATAAAGGCAAGGCTGGTCACAGATTTTGCCGCAGTGTAGTACTGAAAACAGCGTTTTGAATAAGCCGTAAAAATCAGCACTGCAAAGGCAATGGCGTAAAAAGCGCTGATGGCAATGCGCATAGCGTCCTCCGATAGAATTACATACTTTGTGGCACAGTAATTTTCAGCATGCCCAGCACATTGGCAATGACATTTTTGGTGGCGGTGCAAAGGGCAAGGCGCGCTGTGCAAAGCGCGGGCTCGGCGTCTTTTACGCGGCAGGCGTTATAAAATTTGTGGTATTGCGTAGCAAGGTCAATGGCATAGCGCGTAACGCGCGCGGGGTCGTAATTTTTGGCCGCTGCAATAATTTCATCGGGGAAATTGGCGATAAAGCGAATCAGCTCGCGCTCGCTGGGCTGCGTTAGCAGCGCGTAATCACAGGGCTTGTCGGTGCTGAAGGTGATGCCCTCGGCCGCTAAGTTTTTAATGATGCTGCAAATGCGCGCGTGCGCATACTGCACATAATACACGGGGTTGGCGCTGTCCTCGGCAACGGCGAGGCCAAGATCAAATTCCATTTGGCTGCCCGGCTCGCGCAGATTGAAGAAAAAGCGCGCCGAATCAATGGGCACTTCCTCTAAAAGGTCGGTTAAAGTGATGGCTTTGCCTGTACGTTTGCTCATGCGCACGGGTTCGCCGTCGCGCACAAGGCGCACCAATTGCATCAGCACCACGTCCAGCTTCGAGCCGTCAAGGCCAATCGCGTCCATCGCGCCTTTCATGCGTGCTACATGGCCGTGATGGTCTGCGCCCCAAACGTCGATGGCCTTGTCAAATCCGCGCTCGGCAAATTTGTTGTAATGATAGGCGATATCGGCGGCAAAATAGGTGGGGATGCCGTTGGCACGCACCAATACTTCGTCTTTTTCTGCGCCATATTCGCTGGCTTTGTACCAAATGGCACCCTCGTTTTCATAGGTTGCGCCGCGCGCGGCCAGCTTGTCTAAAATCTTTTGCACAGCGCCGCTTTCGTGCAGCGTGGTTTCGCTGAACCATACGTCGTAGGCAATGCGATATTTGGCAAGGTCGTCTTTCAGCCCTTGCACATTTTTGGGCAAAGCAAAGGCAACCAGCGCATCGCAAAGCGCTTCGTGCGTTTCGCTTAGATAGGCATCGCCGTGCACATCGGCAAAAGCCGCGGCCAGCGTTTTAATGTCCTCGCCCTGATAGCCGTCCTCTGGGAAGGGCACGGCATCTTCGCCTTTAAAGTGCTGCAAATAGCGCGCGGCAAGGCTTTTGCCAAACTTTACAATTTGGTTGCCCGCATCGTTAATTAAAAATTCGCGCGTGACGGAATAGCCGGCCCAGTCCATCGCTGCGGCAAGGCAATCGCCCAAAGCGCCGCCGCGTGCGTTGCCCAAATGCATGGGGCCCGTGGGGTTGGCCGAAACAAACTCCACATTCACTTTTGTGCCCGCGCCAAAATCGGTGCGGCCGTAATCGTCGCCGGCAGCCAGCACGCCGCATACCACATCGGCAAACCACGTGTCGGCCAAAAAGAAATTGATAAAGCCCGGCCCTGCAATTTCGCAGCGCGCAAAGCTTGTCCCCGCAAGGTTCATCGCGGCAGTAACGCTGGTGGCAATGGCGCGCGGGGCAGCACCAAAGGATTTTGCCGCGGCCATTGCAAAATTGCTGGCAATGTCGCCGTTTTTATTGTCGGCGGGAATTTCCACCACAAAGCTTGGCAATGTTTTGTCGGGGAAAGCCGCTATGGCAGCAGCGGTTAAAAGCGCTTCGGCCTCTTGCATAACAGCGGCCTTTGGGTTGAAATGTACAATTTTGTTCATGGTGATCTCATTCCTCACATATAATGTATCGCAAATGGCACGCGCGTGCCATTTGCTTTGGGACAAAACCTGAAAGGTTTTTTCCCAATCCTTTTTCCCGTTAAGGAATTTGAATCATTTGTGTGTTCACAGCAAACGATTCAAATAAATCGGCAATTTTCTAGCTGCCTGCGGCAGCAAACTGTTAATTTGTAGGCTTCACGGTGATATTTACTTCATTGCGGCTGATCGACGTAGTGTCGGAATCCAGCATATAGCTAAATCGCAACGCGCCGCCCTCGGCAGATAGGTGGCTGTCGATTTCGTCTGCCGACACGCCCAGCGATAAAGCGCCGTGCCCAGTTTCGTAATGGCACACGTGGCGCTTGCCTTTTTCGATAATCAGCTGGCTGGGCGCAGAGCCAAAGCGCAGCATGCTTACGCGCGCGCCGCCGTCGTCCACGCGCACGGTGGTTAGGCAATCTTTATAGCCGGTGGCCTCGGTTTCTTTATAGCTGATAAAAAACGCATTGTTTTTCATAATAAAGCTGCCGCGCGTCATCAATTCAATCGAATCGCGTTCGCCATGCTGCTCCATAGTGCCATTAATGGTAATTAGGCAATTGTCGTCCATGCAAATTTGTTCCTTTCTGGGAAATTGTGCCCATCGCTCTGCCGTGTGCGTGCTGCACAGCAACGCGCAAAAGCGTCAGGTGGCGGGCGCCTCAAAGGCATCAATGTGGATTTGGCGGCATTCGCCGCCCGCATATTCGCCCAAAAAAGCCTCGGCCAATGCCATAAAGCTTTCGGTGGAATCCGATACATAATATTCTGCCTTGCCGTTTTCTGCGCTGGTTAATAAAGCGCGCGCGGCAAGGTCAGCGGCGGCGGCCTTTGCGGCCTCGGCGCCTGCGTCAATCAGCGTAACGCCCTCGCCCATCACCTGCGCGATAACGCCGCGAATCAAGGGATAATGCGTGCAGCCTAAAATCACGGTGTCTACGGCGGCGGCCTTGCAAGCGGCCAAATAATCCTCGGCAATCATGCGCGTAACGGCGCAATCGTCGCTTACAT
>JAGPHI010000118.1 GCA_018055565.1 Oscillospiraceae bacterium
CGCTATGGGAGTGGGGACATCAAGGTATAATAACCACTATGCAGTTATTATACCATATCCGCAGGATATGGTATAATTGCGCATCCGCCTTTGGCGGGCGCTTTTGATTTAAATGGCCGTGGCATATCCACATGGCCAATAATAACGACTGTGTGGTTATTATCGCATTGCAAAGCCTATGCGATAATTGTCATCCCCGAGCTCTGCGAGTGGGGACATCAAGGTATAATAACGACTTTGTCGTTATTATACCATTTCTCGCTGCTTTTGTCTTGCGGTTTGCGAAAATTGTTTTATAAACCGCGCGCTTATGGCAAAATCTGCTCTTGCGCATCGGGCATCTGCTCGCCGCGTGCCGCAATTTGCGCGCGCAGCTTATCGATATTGCTTGCTTGTTCCTGCGGCAGTGCCACGGACGAATAATGCTTGATATCGCCTGCTATTTGCAAAATTTGCATATAAATCGCCGCCACTGCCTCGTATAGCTCCGGCGGGATGCTGCGCCCCACCTCCAGCATGCACATCAGCGAAGCAGCCGAATCATCCCGAAAAACAGGTATGCCCTTTTGCTCTGCGATGGTCACAATTTTTTCTGCAATGGTGCCATAGCCCGATGCAATCACTACGGGCGCCGCGTCGGTATCTTCTTGATAGCGCAAGGCAACAGCCTTTGCTTTTTTATTAGATTTTGACATCAATACCCGTCCTTTTATACGGCAATGTTTTAAACACGTCCATTAGCGAACGCTGCCGTTCCAGCTTACCGATACTGGTTTCGCGCAAGGTGTAGCCCGTGGTGCCAACAACGCGTGCAAGCGTTGTTTCAAGGCCCTTAAACGCAGGCAAATACGCCTCGGGGCAAAGCAACGAAAGCACCATGCTCATGCCCTTTGTAAATAGCTCTGCCTCAAAACGGCCAATCCCCTCCACGTCAAACACCACTAGCACATGGATGCAATCGTCGCCAGCGCCTGCCATTTTGGCTTCCTCGCTGTTTGGGTCTACCCAAAGCTCGGCAAACGAGCGCATATCCTCGTATTCCACCGGAATGATAAAATGCAAAAGCGGCGTGTAATTGCATGGGGACGACAAAAGGCTGTGCACAATTTTTTCCAGCTTTTCCGCGCCCAAAAGCGAAAGCTCTTCCTCGGCGGCCTCGCGCCCGATAATCTTGGCAATAACGTCCATCACCTTAGAGGGCACGGCGTTTTTGCCCGGCGAAAGCAAAATTTCTTTTCGCAAAAGCGCGCTAACCAGCTCTTTTTGCTCCTCGCCATCCAGCGCCGATATCAGCGTGCCCACGGCTTCGTTTAAAAAATCGGGATTGTCTTGAAAGCGCGAGAGATTATAGATAATCAGCGGCACAATTTTTTGCAGCTTGGGCGTATATAAAATACTGTCCTGCACCTCTTTTAACGCAGCGAGAATCTCGTCTTTCAGCGGCGTAAACGCGGCCGGTGCATCTGGCAAGCGCAGCGCTACCGCCAGCTGCTGCAACTTTTCGCTTAAATTGGCATTGCCCGACAAGTTTTCCGACAGAAAGCCGAGGCTGTTTGCCACCGATTGCAAAATGGACGCGCGCGTGCGCTGCCCGTTCAGGCTTTTCAAGAGATTGGACACGGCAAATCGCATTTCGGGCTTTGGCATATCCTTTAAGATATTGCGCAAAAAATCAAACAGCTCGCCTTTAAAGGAGCTGGATGCTGTTTCCTGACGCACAAGCTCTGCGGCAATGCCCTCGGGCGGCACCAAAAGCTGGGCAAATAATTGCTCAATTTCCTGCGTTAGGGTGGTATTGTTTACAGGCAGCAGGCTGATGATTTCCTCAAGCATGAAGATATTCTTCAAAAAGCCCACTGTCACGGATGGATCTTTCAGCAAATTCATTAAAATCGACGGCATTTCGTCCTTTGGCACCATGCCGTTGTTTTGCTGTAAAAGCGAGTTTTGCGGGTCGGTTTTAATAACCTTTGCAAGCTCTGTCAGCTGAAACGGAACGCTGGGGTCCGCCGCCGGCTGCTTTGAGGGCTGTATCGGTGTTTTGTCTAATAGCGGGGTGCTGATTTTTAATAAATCTGCCAAGCCGTAAAGCCCTCCGTTCCTATAAATAATGTTAGTACTCCATAATGATTATATCGTCTTGTTTTGGTGAAAATCAACTGCTTTTTTAAAATAATTCATAAATAGCATAAAATTTGTCAAATTATTTTGCAAAGCAGAATAATAAATGCTATAATGCAATTAGCTGCAATTGTTTTCACTTTATGCCGAAAACGATTGCGTTTTGTAACGGTATTTCAGCGTAAATTATGTTAGCGGGTGAAGGCTTGAACGCTTTGTTTTCAAGCCGGGTTTTGTGGCATTGGCATTTGGCAAAGAAAAGCCATGTTTCATGCGTGTGCATTTTATGCGCGAAGCATGTCGCAATTCCCCGAGAAAGGAACGGTTAAAAGTATGAGCGTTTTTGACAGCAGCATGGAACCGATGGTAGAGATTTTCATTTATGAAACCACTACATTGCTAGATCAGCTTGACGAGATTTTACTTTCAAGCGAAAAAAGCAAAAGCATGTCGGACGACAGCATCAACGAAATTTTCCGTATTATGCACACCATTAAAGGCTCCTCGGCAATGATGGGCCTTACCAGCGTATCAGAGCTTGCCCACCACATGGAGGACATGTTTTTCCTTGTGCGTGAAGACCCTGCCAAGATGAAGGGGGCTAACAGCGAGCCTATTTTTGATTTGCTGTTTCAATCGTCGGATTTCTTAAAAAGTGAAGTGGAATCCATCCAACAAAACACCGATTACCAGCCCGCGGATTCCTCTGCGCTGACAGCGCAGATTAGCGGCGTGGTTGCAGCGCTGAAAAGCGGCAGCCCGTTAAGCGCGCCCGCCACACAGGCGGCGCCCGAGAAAGCGCCCGAAATTGTGCAAAGCGAGCCGCAAGCGCCCTCTTTTGACGACGAAACCGAGGAATTGCATCGCATTCGCGTGTTTTTTGAAGAAGGCTGCCAAATGGAAAATATTCGCGCGTTCATGCTGCTTACGCAGCTGAAGGACGATTGCGATTATCTTGCAAGCGAGCCGGAAAACCCCGAATCCAATTCCGCGCTTTGCCCCGACCTTATCAAAAACGGCTTTTTAATCAAATTCAAAACCTCGCTTCCGCTGGAGCATATTTATAATATTATTGAAAACTCCACCAATATTTTATCTTACGAATACATAGACGGCGAGGAGCCTGCGCGCGATAGCGAAAGCGTTGCGCCCGACGCGCCGAAAGCAGCTACAGCCTCCCCTGAGGCCGCCGCGCCCGCAGGCACAGCGCCAATGGCCGGCGACATGCTAGAGCCCGCCGATGCCGCCGCAGGCGGCGGGGCCGCGCGCTCTGGCAAGCAAAGCTTAATCAGCGTGAATCAAACAAAGCTGGATCAGCTGATGGACGTAATGGGCGAGATTGTGATTGCGGAATCGATGGTGGCAAACAATCCCGAACTGAAGCACATGAACTTAGAAAGCTTTAATAAATCCACACGCCAATTGCGCAAGCTGACCGACCAATTGCAGGACATTGTGATGTCCATCCGCATGGTGCCGCTGTCGGGTGTGTTCCAAAAGATGAACCGCATTGTGCGCGACATGAATAAAAAGCTGGGCAAAGAAGTGGAGCTTGTAACCATCGGCGGCGACACCGAGGTGGACAAAACCATCAATGACGTGCTGGCCGATCCGTTTATGCACATGATTCGCAACGCGATGGATCACGCCATTGAATCGCCCGAGCAGCGCCGCGCGCTGGGCAAGCCCGAGGAGGGCAAAATTACACTGGCGGCCAATAATGTGGGCGGCGAGATTGTGATTACCGTGGTGGATGACGGCTGCGGGCTGAATGCCGCGGGCATTTTGGCAAAGGCCAAGAAAAACGGCATTTTAACCAAAGGCGAAAAAGAATACACCGAAAAAGAAATCTTTAATATGATTATGCTGCCCGGCTTTTCCACAAACGAAGTGGTAACCGAGTTTTCGGGCCGTGGCGTTGGCATGGACGTTGTGCGCAAAAACCTGGAAAAGGTGAACGGCGTTATCAGCGTGGAATCCAAGCCCAATGTGGGCACCACCTTTACCATCAAAATCCCCTTAACGCTGGCGATTGTAGACGGCATGGAAGTGGCGGTATCGGGCGAAACCTACACGGTGCCCATCACCTCTATCAAACAAACCTTTAAGCTGTCGGACGAAATCGACGTGATTATCGACACCGAGGGCGCCGAAATGGTGATGCTGCGCGGCGATTGTTATCCCGTTATTCGCTTGCACCGCATCTACAGCGTAGACAACGCCATTGAAACGCTGGAGGACGGCATCTTTATTTTAGTAGAAAACGAGCATAAGGCCGCATGCCTTTTTGTGGATCAGCTTTTGGGCGAACAGCAGGTTGTGGTAAAGCCGTTCCCCGCTTTTCTGGGCCGATACGACATTAAGGGCTTTGGCCTTGCGGGCTGCACCATTATGGGCGACGGCTCTATCAGCTTGATTTTGGATGTAAACAGTATGCTAAACAATTTCTAGCATTTTGCAGGAAAGGAATGATTGAAAATGGATGAAAGCAATATGAACAGCGTCATCGCCGTAGACGATGACCTTGACGGTAAATATCTCACGTTTTTCATCGGCGAAGCCACCTATGGTGTAGAGCTGATACATGTCATTGAAATAATCAGCGTGCAAAACATCACAAACGTGCCCGGCATCCCCACATACATTCAGGGCATTATCAATTTGCGC
>JAGPHI010000119.1 GCA_018055565.1 Oscillospiraceae bacterium
AGTTAAGCTGGCAGAGGCAAGCGGCAAAATCACCATGCAAATCACCGCATCAAACGCCAATGTGCAGAAAATGCTTTCTGCCGAAATTGAACATCTGCGCGAGGCAATGCGCCCGTATCACGTTGAGGTGCGCGAGATTATGTCGCAGCAGAGCAATCATTTTGATTTAGGCTCGGGCAACCCAAACGCAAACAGCCAGCAATTTACCAATCAATTTACCTTTGGGCAAAACCAAAATAGCCAAAGGCACACGCAAAGCACATGGTATGGCATGCCGCAAACGGACGAAAGCGTGCAGGACGCGCAAGAAGCGCAGATGCAAGCAAAGCCCCCATCGGCGATGGATATGTATATCTAAGTAAACAGCACATTCCTTTATAGTAGGTGTGCAGAAAGGAGAAAAAAATGGCAGATATCTCTATTGGCGATTTATATAGGCCGCAGGGCGGAACCAGCGTGGATACACCGTATGACGAGGGCAAAAAAGACGAAGTTAGCGTATCGGATTTTTTACAATTGATGATCGCGCAGCTGCGTAATCAGGATTTTACAAACCCGGTAGACGACACGCAATATGTTACCCAATTGGCACAATTCGCCAGTATGCAGCAAATGACCGAGCTTGCGTATTACAGCAAAACCAATTACGCGATGGGCCTTGTGGGCAAAAACGTCACGGTGGCAAGCTATTCGCTGGGCGGGCAGGTAAAACGCGATTTTGGCCCTGTGGAAAAGGTGTCGCTTGTGGATAACGAGTATATCATCACCGTAAAAGGCCAGGATTACAAGCTGAATCAAATCATGTCTGTGGGAAATGGCTCGCCGGATGTGGAAGGGGAAAGCAAGCTCACGCCCATATTGCTCAAGAAAAACGCAACAAGTGCTTCCATCCGCTGGGACGCGCCAACAACAAGCGAAGAAGACGCGAAAAAGTTTACCTATCAAGTGTATTATTCCACCGAAGATAAGTTTGACGCGATTGAAGACGTTAAAAAAGGCACGCTGGCGGGCGCTATTCCGATGGGCGAGGAAACCACACTGGATATCAAAGACTTACAGCCCGGCAAAACGTATTACGTTAATATCGTGGCAACCACCGCAGCAGGCAAAGAAACCGTGTATAAAAAGCTTACATTTGAAACGGCAAAACAGTAAAAGAAAGGAATGGTGTTAGCGAAATGAACGATTTTATGTTAAATCGAGCCATTCGGCCTATCGTTACCGGCACACCGCCTATCACGCAAAGCCCTGCCGTTCCAAAGGATACAAACGCAGCACCCGCAACGTCATTCAGAAGCATATTGGAAGCGCAGCTGAACGGAAACGGCGTGGCATTTTCCAAACATGCTGTAAACCGCGTAATCGAGCGCAACATTGATGTGTCTGGCACAAATATGGAGCGTTTGGCGCAAGGCGTAGAGATTGCGAAAAACAAGGGCCTGGGCGACACGCTGATTTTGATTGACCGCACGGCGTTTATCGTGAACGCACCGGCAGGCAAGGTTATTACCACAGTAAGCGACGAAGATTTAAAAGGTAATGTATTTACCAATATCGATGGTACCGTGATTATTTAGCTGGACCTTTATGGAAGCTACGGGGCTTTGACCGACTGATAAGCCCCACCCTATAACGGTACCTCCAACAATTGTAATATTTTGAAGGAGTGTAAAAAATGAATAGATCTATGTATTCTGGCGTATCGGGCATGAAAACCCATCAAACACGTATGGACGTTATCGGCAATAATATCGCAAACGTAAACACCTATGGCTTTAAAGCCGGCCGTGCAGTATTTCGCGATGTGTATTACCAAACACTCAAATCCGCCACAGGCGGCACAGCCACTGCGGGCGGCACAAACCCCAGCCAAGTGGGTTACGGCTCGCAATTGGGCTCTGTGGATGTGATGATGGGCAACTCCTCGTTCCAGATGACGGATAACACAATGGACCTTGCCATTGACGGCGACGGTTTCTTTCAGGTGCAGGACAGCGACGGAAACCGTTACTTTACTCGTTCTGGTCAGCTTAAGTTTGACCCAACGGGCAATTTAGTGGATTCGCAGGGTCGTTTTGTTTTGGGCATTTCCGGCAACCCCATCGGCCAAAAGCCCGGCAGCGAGATGATTCAAGTGCAATTGCCGCCCGTGCCGCCCACTGCGGCATCGTCTACAGACGTAATCAACACGGTAGGCTTCAAAATCACTGCCGAAAAAGCCACCAAAGACGGCAATATCGCCATGCAGTTTGTGCCGGGCGAAAAAATGACCGACGGCGTAAAGGCTGTGGCCGAGGTAGGCACCGCCGGTATCGTCATTAAGCTCAATCCCAACGAAACCTTTGCCAATCAAGGCGAGCTGAACGATGCTGTAAACCTGGCAATCAATGAATATATGATGGCTTCTACAGGTAAACCGCATCCCGCAGGCAATTTCAGCATTTCGATTGACCCGCCCGAAAAATTTGCCATCCCCCTCACGGGCGCACAGCTTTGCAGCACGGATTTTGCGCTGCAAATGGGCACCATCACCGATTGGCCCACCGAAAACGTTGCAGGCGGCTTTAAGCCTGCCGTGCCCGCAACCACAGGCTCCAACTTTAAACCCACCGTTACGCCGCCTGCCACCACGGCTTCCATCACGGCTTTCACCGTAACACCAAAGGATGCCACCACCTATACAGTATCCGCCACCATCGGCGGCAAGGTGTACACAGGCGAAATTGATAATACCCGCACAAGCAGCGGCACCATTAAGCTGCAAAACGGCACGGATGCAAACGATTATATCGTGTTTGACCGCCCAAGCTTTGCCGAAATCGACGCGAAGGACGCAACACCCGGCGATGGCATTGCACAGGCCGTTACAATTGACCCCGTGGCACTGGGCAAAATTACGGCAAACGCGAAGGTAAAGCCCGCCGAGGAAAGCAAAAACTTAGGCCTTTCCTCTAAAAAGATGATGCTGACCGGCGGCACCGAGGGCGGCCCGCAGGGCATCGAAAACCTGAACGGCATTTCCATTGGCGGCGACGGCGTAATCGTGGGCAGTCACTCCGTTTTAGGCCCCATCATCATTGGCCGTGTTGACCTTGTAACCTTTGCAAATCCCCAGGGTTTGGAACAAGCGGGAAATACTTACTTTACCGAAACGCAAAATAGTGGTACAATTAATTATTGCCAACCGGGCAGCGAAGGCGCAGGCAAATTGGTATCCGGCTCGCTTGAATTGTCAAACGTCGATTTATCGAGAGAATTTGCCGATATGATTACCACACAGCGTGGTTTCCAGGCTTCGAGCCGCTTGATTACGGTGTCGGATGAGATGCTCAATGAGCTTGTAAACTTGAAGAGATAGTCTTTGGGAAATATTTTTTAACACAATTTTTGTGTTTTTCACGGTAACCCGCGCGCGGGTTACCGTGGCAAAGGGCGCAAAACACATTTGCACCTTTTGCCGCGGTAATCACGGCAATGCAAAAGCAAGCATTTAGCAAAACATTTACATACAGCATCAATGGCAAAGGCGGCAAGCCCGCGCTTTGCCCACGCAATACAAACCGCAAATGCCTAAAAACCAACAGGGGGTGTTCTGCATTATTACGCTTACAAAGCTGAACGGCGTGCCGTTCGTTCTGAATTGCGATTTAATCGAAACCGTTCAGGAAAACCCCGATACCACCATTCATCTTGTAAACGGCGGCCTGCACATTGTGCGGGAATCCATGCAGGAAGTTGTGGAACGGACAACACGATACAAGCAAAGGCTTTATACTAAGATGACTGAGGGTGAATGGCGTGGCGAAAGATAAGGAAAAGGGCGGAAAAGGCGGCAAAAAAAGCACCGTTTTTGACGTTATGACCGTGCTGGGCTGGGTGATGGCGCTGGGGCTGATTTTGTTTGGTATTGTTTATTCCACACCGCCAAAGGATTTAAAGCCCGATGCCACGGCAGAGGAGCAAAAAAAATACGACGAAGCCCTTGTGAAATTTGACACGGCGGGCGGCACGTTTCAGTTTGGAAAGTTTGGCGGGTTTATTGACCCTGCCAGTATGGCCATCACCATCGGCGGCACGTTTGCGGCGTTGATGGTGGCGTTTCCTGTGGCGGCATTTACCAGTGTGCCAAAGCATTTAAAAATTGCGCTTTTCCCTACCAAATACGATGCGGGCGCTTATATCGAGCAAATTGTTGGCTTTGCCAAAGAGGCGCGTATGAAGGGCCTTTTGTCTTTGGAAGATAAATTGCAGGGCGTGTCGGACATGTTTTTAAAATCCAGCCTAATGCTGGTGGTGGACTCGGTGGAGCCCGAAAAGGTACATAATCTATTACAAAGCGAGCTAGAGCATTTAGACGACCGACACGCGTCGGTATGTTCCTTTTATGATAAGGGCGCGGCTTTTGCACCGGGCTTCGGCATGATTGGTACATTAATTGGCCTTGTAAACATGCTGGCCGACATGTCGGACCCTGCCAGCATCGGCCCCGCTATGGCTACAGCTTTGCTTACAACCTTGTATGGCTCCATGCTGGGCAACCTGTTTTTTGGCCCTATTTCCAATAAGCTGCGCGTGCGCCACGAAGAGGAGTATCTTTGCAAGGTGCTGATCTGCGAGGGCGTAGAGGCGATACAAGCGGGCGAAAACCCGCGCTTTATCGAAGAAAAATTGCAAATGTTGGTAATACAAACCAAGAAAAAGGGCAAAAAGGGCAAAAAATCGGCCAAAGACGATGAGGCAGAAGAATAAACCCCGCATACAAACAGCG
>JAGPHI010000120.1 GCA_018055565.1 Oscillospiraceae bacterium
GGCAAAGGCCACCAATATTTTAGAGGACAATATTTCCGTAGAAAGCTTCCCTGTGATTCCACCTCCCGAGGTGCCGGTGAACGGCGGTGTTTTACAGGGCACCCAGCTTTGGATTGTGCTGGGCATCGCAGGCGGCGTTTTGCTTTTGCTTTTGGTGCTGCTTTTGGTTATTGGCGGCAAAAACAAAAAGAAGAAAAAAGCGGCTGCGGGCAATCTTGCAATGGCCGGCGCAGGCGGCGAGCCCGTGCTGATGGGCGCTATGTCTGGGCAAGAGCTTGAAATGCGCAAACGCCAAATTCAAGATGCGGCGCTGCGCTCCAAAAACGAAAATGCCATTGCCGAGGAAGTGCGGGAGTTTGCGAAAGCCAATCCGCAAATTACGGCGAACCTCCTGCGCAACTGGATAAAGGAGGAGGATGACTGATGGCGGGACGACAAAACGGAAACCTGCAAAAGGCCGCCGCGGTTATGATAGCCCTCGGCGCAGAGGATGCCGCTGAGGTGTACAAATATCTGCGCGAGGACGAGGTGGAGCTGCTTTCGCTGGAAATTGCGAAAATCAGCCGCATGCCGCAGGATGAAATGAAAGAAATCGTGGACGATTTCTATGGCCTTTGCCTAGCGCAAAAGGTAATCAACGAGGGCGGCGTGGACTATGCGCGCGATGTGCTGGAAAAGGCGTTCGGCGCACAGCAGGCGATGTCGTATATGGAGCGCGTTACCAAATCTTTGCGCACGAAGGCATTTGATTTTGTGCGCAAAGCCGACTATAAAAACTTGCTCAACATTGTGCAAAACGAGCACCCGCAAACCATTGCATTGATTTTATCCTACGCAAGAGCCGATCAGGCCTCGCGCGTTTTATCCGAGATTTCTCCCGATGTACGCATCGATGTAATCGAGCGCATCGCAAAGCTGGATCGTGCCTCGCCGGAGGTAATTTCAGTGGTGGAAAGCATTTTGGAAAAGAAATTTGATTCCGTTGTATCGGTGGACTTGATGGAGCTGGGCGGCGTGAATTACCTTGCCGACATCATGAACCATGTGGACCGCGGCACAGAAAAGGCCATCTTCGACGAGCTGGGCATCAAAGATCCCGAGCTTGCCGACAATGTGCGCAAGCTGATGTTTGTGTTTGAAGATATCGTATACCTCGACGAGATGAGCGTGCAGCGCTTTATCCGCGATGTGGACGCTAAGGATTTGGCGGTGGCGCTGAAAGACGCAAACTCCGAGGTTACCAGCATCATTTACGCCAATATGTCAAAGCGCATGCAGGAAAGCGTTGCAAGCGACATCGAATTTTTACATAACGTGCGCCGCCGCGATGTAGAGGCTGCCCAGCAGCGCATTGTTGACCAAATCCGCAAGCTGGAGGAAGAGGGCGAGGTTGTTATTTCTAAGGGCGGAAAGGATGAGGTAATTGCCTAAAGTATTCAAACAAAGCAATGTTACCTTATCGACAGATTGTCTTGCCTTAGAAGACACGTCGATTTACGACGACGAGCAGTATTTTGCCCATGCGCCGCAAAACCACGAAGCCTATGCCCTTACAGACGAAAGCGCGCACGAGCAAATGCCCGCCAGTTTACACAGCAGCGAGGACGAAGCGCTTTTTGCACAAGAAGAAAACGAAAGCGATGATGCAGCCCCGCAGCTGTATCGCTTTCCTACCTTAGCGGAAGTGGAAAGCGACACGGCGCAAAGGGCGCCCGAAGCCTCGGCAAGTGGGGCAAGTGATGCACCGCATACCGTAAAGCGGCACGAGCCGCCGCATGAAAACACACATATTACGCAATCGCACACAGGCAGCCATACGGCGCACAGCCAAGCACATGCCGATACGCAGGCACTGTATGACGACATGGTGCAAAAGGCCGTGGCAGAGGCCAGCCGCATTTTAAGCGAAGCGCACGATAAGGCGCAAAGCGACTATCTTGACCTGATGGCAAACGGCGAGCAGCAAATTGAAGCCGAGCGCGAGAAAGCGCGGCAAGAGGGCTTTACCGAGGGGATGCGCACGCAAATGGAAAATGTGCGTGCATGCATCCGCGCACTGGAAAATGCCGTTGCCGAAATCGAGGGGCGCCAAGAGGTTTATTTTATGGAAGCCGAGGCCGATCTGAAATGGCTGGCGCTTGCAATCGCAGACAAAATCATGTGTGCGCGCTGCGAGGCCGACGAAACCGCCATTTTGCCGCTGATTAAACAGGCAATGGCCGGCGTAAAAAACGCCAAATGGCTTTCGATAGAGATTTCCAAAGATGCCAAAACGCTTTTGGAGCGCCTGCAAGACGACATTGCAAAGGCCGACCCCGAGCGCGTGCGCATAGAAACGGTAGACGCGCCGCAGGGCACCTGCCGTATCGCCACACCCGAGGGCTTTATAGATGCTTCCATTTACCGTCAGCTTGAAAATCTGCGGCAATATTTTGAATCGCAGGCGTAACGCTGCGGGTTTTGCGCAAAGCCAAGCATTGCATAGCATGTTGATGGCGTAGGATGCCCGAACGGCGCCCAGCGCCAAACGAAGCGCCAGCCGAAAGGAATCGTTTACAAAATGGACAAAGCCCACTACGAAAGCCTGCTTCGCACAGGCGACCTTTATACATATATGGGCAAGATTGATAAGCTTGTCGGCATGACAATCGAAGCCACGGGCCCCTCGTGCAATATGGGCGATGTGTGCCGCGTGTCGATTGGCGATACAGGGCAAGAGGTGCTTTGCGAGGTGGTGGGCTTTAAAGAAAGCAAAGTGCTTTTGATGCCCTATGAGGACACAGACGGCATCGGTTATGGCAGCCGCGTTATCAACACAGGCGCAAAGCTTACCGTGGGCGTAAGCGAGGACATGATTGGCCGCGCGGTGGATGCAATGGGCAAACCGATTGACGATAAAGGGCCGCTGCCCGCGGGCGTGCAGATGCACATCGGCGGCCACCCGTCTAACCCGATGTCGCGCCCGCCTATCGCGCAGCCCATTGAAATGGGCATTCGCGCGCTGGATGGCTGCCTTACGATAGGCAAAGGCCAAAGAATGGGCATCTTTGCCGGATCGGGCGTGGGTAAATCTACGCTGATGGGCATGATTGCCCGCAATGTAAAGGCCGACGTGAACGTGATTGCCCTTGTGGGCGAGCGCGGGCGCGAGGTGGTAGAATTTATGACGCGCGACCTCGGCGAAGAAGGGCTTGCCCGTTCGGTGCTGGTGGTGGCAACGTCGGATCAGCCCGCCATGCAGCGCTCTCGCTGCGCACTAACCGCAACCACCATTGCTGAATACTTTTGCGCACAAGGCAAGGATGTGCTTTTGATGATGGATTCCCTCACGCGCTTTTGCATGGCGCAGCGCGAAGTGGGCCTTGCTGTAGGAGAGCCGCCTGTGGCAAGAGGCTATACGCCTTCCATTTATGCCGCGCTGCCAAAACTTTTGGAGCGCGCGGGCAATTTTGAAAAAGGCTCTATCACGGGTGTGTACACCGTGCTGGTAGAGGGCGACGACACCAACGAGCCCATTGCCGATACGGTGCGCGGCATCATCGACGGGCATATCATTCTTTCCCGCAAGGTGGCCGCGCAAAACCATTATCCCGCGATTGACCTTTTGCCCAGCATTAGCCGCTTGATGAGCACCATTGCACAAAAAGAGCATTCGGCCGCGGCTGCAAAGCTGCGCGGGATGCTGAGCTGCTATCAAAGCAACCAAGATTTGCTGTCCATTGGCGCGTACAAGCATGGCACAAACCCCGAGCTGGACGAAGCCATTGCACATATAGACCGCATCAATGCGTTTTTGATGCAAACGGTGGACGAAAAGATGTCCTATGATGACACCGTGGCCGCGCTTTTAGAAACCGTGCGATAATGCCGCACAGGTAAGGAATGGGCATTGCCATGAAAAAATTTGCGTTTTCGCTTGCGCGCTTGCAAGAGTTTAAAAATTCGCTGCTGGACAAGGAAAAGCTAACGCTTGCCGCCTTGCGCGCAGAGCTTGCACGCATCGAAGAGGAAATCTTGCGCGTAACGCAGCAGCTGTCGGCACTGGAGCACACATTGCGCGACACCGCCGCAAAAGGCACCACCATTTTTGAGCTGAAAAAGCTGGAGTATCAAATAGACGCTTCCCGCCGTATCTTAAAAGAGATGAATCAAAGGCGCGCACAGCAAATGCAAAAGGTGGATGCGCAGCTGCAAGTGGTGCTGGGCGTAAAATCAGAGGTTTCGGGCCTCGAAAAGCTTCGCGATAAACAGCAAGAGGAATATGACTACCTCTTGAAAAAGGAAAGCGAAGAAATCATCGGTGAGCTGGTCAGCGGACAATTCATCCGCGGATCTTCACAATAAATACCTTATATATAGAAAGGAAGGGAGGTGAATAGAGAGATGAACACACAGACAATGGCGCCCAAAATGCAAATGCCAATGCCCGCAAAAGCACAGGCAGCAAGAACGGCGGCAGCGTCCAATACGCACAAACCCACTGTGGCACAAGGCAGCAAGGCAGCGGATAAACATGCATTCCCTGCGGCACAAGCGGATAAAGCATCCGGCAACGATTTTTTATCGGCTTTGCTTTCGCAAATCAGCGATGAAAACAGCGCTAAATCCACGCTGGCAGACATGGCCAATCAAGAGGGCGCGCAAAACGGCGCGGCACTGATGGCGCAATTGATTGCGCTGGACCCCACATTGGCACAAAGCTTGCTGGGCACGGGCGCCGCCACCAACGACAC
>JAGPHI010000121.1 GCA_018055565.1 Oscillospiraceae bacterium
AATTGGCATGCAGGCAGCAAAGCCAAAACGGCACAGTTCCCAAGAAAGGAATGTGATTTTCTATGACGATTGAATACTTAGGTCTTGAGGATATCACCGGCCCGCTGATTGCGGTGGACGGTGTAAAAGGTGCGGGCTATGAGGAAATGGTGGAAATCAAAACCGCCGGCGGCAACCGCCGCGGACGCGTGGTTGCGCTTGAGGGCGAGCGCGCGTTAATTCAAGTGTTTTCGGGCACTTCGGGCCTTTCCCTTTCCGGCACGCGCACCACGTTTAAAGGCCAGCCGATGCGCCTTGCCCTTTCGCCCGAAATTGTGGGGCGTATTTTCTCGGGCGCAGGCGAGCCCATCGACGGGCTTGGCAGCGTGTGCCCCGATAAATATGGCGATATTAACGGCAGCCCCATCAACCCCGTGATGCGCGCCTATCCGCGCAATTATATCCGCACGGGCGTTTCCTCCATTGACACACTGGTTACGTTGATTCGCGGGCAAAAGCTGCCCATCTTTTCGGGCAGCGGCATGAGCCATAATCGCCTTGCCGCGCAAATTGCCCGTCAGGCAAAGCTGGGCGAGGGCGCCGAGGGCGGCTTTGCCGTGGTGTTTTGCGCGATGGGCGTTACCAACGATGTGGCCGATTATTTCCGCCGCAGCTTTGAAGAAAGCGGCGCGCTTTCACGCGTGACGATGTTTATGAATCTCTCGTCCGACCCGATTATCGAGCGCATTTTAACGCCGCGCTGCGCATTAACCGCCGCCGAATATCTGGCGTTTGAATTAAATATGCACATTCTTGTTATTATGACGGATATGACAAGCTATGCCGAGGCCCTGCGCGAATTTTCTTCCTCGCGCGGCGAAATCCCCGGCCGCAAGGGCTATCCGGGCTATTTGTACTCGGATTTTGCCAGCCTTTATGAACGCGCGGGCTGCATTAAAACCAGTGAGGGCAGCGTGACGCAAATCCCCATCCTTACGATGCCAAACGATGACATCACCCACCCCATCCCAGATTTAACCGGCTATATCACCGAGGGGCAAATTGTGCTGGACCGCTATTTGGATCAGCAGGGTGTTTATCCGCCCATCAGCGTGTTGCCTTCGCTTTCGCGCTTGATGAAAGACGGCATCGGCGAAGGCTTCACACGTGCCGACCATTCGGCCGTGGCCAATCAGCTTTTTGCCAGCTATGCAAAGGTGAGCGATGCACGCGGCCTTGCCAGCGTGATCGGCGAGGAAGAGTTATCCCCCACCGATAAGCAGTATCTGCTGTTTGGTACAGCGTTTGAAAAGGATTTCCTGTCGCAGGGCTTTAATGAAGACCGCGGCATCGGCCTTTCGCTGGATTTGGGCTGGCAGCTTTTATCCATCCTGCCGCGTCAGGAGCTTGAGCGCATCGACGACAAGCTTTTAGACGAGCATTACGGCAAACACTAGCCTGTGGCAAACGATAAAAGCGGTGCATTGCGCTGCCCGCGCAGCAACGCACTCCGTAGCGCCATCCGATAGCACGCGATACATGTGCGCATAGGATGCAAAATGGCTCTATATCTCCCCTGTGCACAGGGGCATTTGCCATAGCGCCAATCTTACAAAACCTAAGAAAGGAAGGCACACCATGTCGGAGCAAATTTTCCCCACAAAAGGCAATTTAATTGTTTGCAAAAAAAATCTTGCGCTGGCAAAGCTGGGCTTTGACCTTTTAGACCGAAAGCGCAATGTGCTCATGCGCGAAATGATGTCGCGCATTGACGAGGCTGCTGCCTTGCAGCGCGATATCGGCGACGCATTCAGCCGCGCATACAAAGCGCTTGAAAGCGCAAACGTAACCCTCGGCATTGAAAAAACGCTTGAAACCTATATGCCCGAGGAAAACGGCTTTTCTATGAGCAGCCGCAGCGTAATGGGCGTGGAATTGCCCACCACCAGCTTTGAAACCACTTCGCCGCCGCGCCCTTTATATGGCTTTTTTGGCACAAATATGCAGCTGGATTACGCCACGGTTTGCTTTGCCAATGTAAAAGAGCTTTGCGCGCGCCTTGCGGGCACCGAAAACAGCGTGTATCGCTTGGCCGCCGCCATTAAAAAAACGCAGCGCCGCGCAAACGTGCTAAAAAATGTGCAAATCCCGCGCAATGAAGCAAATGTGCGCTTTATTACAGGCGTTTTAGAAGAGCATGACCGCGAAGAATTTTCGCGCTTAAAGGTTATCAAAAAAAGCAAAAAGCGCAAAGCCGAAGAAATGGGAAAAACGGAGCCCGCGTCGTAAGACGCAGGCTCCGTTTTTTGGTTTTGTCTGTTTTTGTCTTTGCGCTATCATTGCGCTGCCTTTGCGGCCATCTTTGTGCTGCCTTTGTGCTGCCTTTGTGCTGCCCCTTTGCGGCCATCTTAGCCTAACTTTGCGCATGTGTGCTTTTGTTTACTGGTGCGCGCTTGGCGCCGCTTTGCCTTTTCTAAACCCTTGTGGTCATTCTGCCCATCTATTCGGCACAAAGGCGCGATGCCGCGCCCGCTAGCACCGCCAATTAATTTTTGCGGGGTTTGGCTCGTTTTTCACCGCCATCGCGCGCAGCGCCTCTTCCATCTTGGCGCATTCCTCGGCGGCAATGGCATCGTAGATTTCGGGCTTTTCCAATAGGCCCACCCTGTCATATGCGATGGCGGCTGCGCCGTAAAACGCCAGCCCCAGCGAATGCGTGGGCGTGTGAAAGCACGCGGCGGCCTGCCCGCAGGCACGGGCAGCCGCTTGGGCGGCGGGGTCGGCTTCAAGCGCCCTTGCGGCGGCGTGGCATTCGTTTAAAATAATGCCTTTCACTTCGGGCAGCTTCTTTTTGCCCGCAAACCAATCGCGAGAGGCATCCAGCGCCATGCGCGGGCGTTTATCGCCAGGGCAACGCCGTTCAAAAATAGGCAAAATATGCGCCTCGGTGTAGGCAAGGCACCAGCTTGCAATCGTGGCTTTGCTTTGCGTTTCAATCAGGCGCATCAGCGAAAGTATATAGGGCGAGTTGGCACTTCCGAGCATTTTGCGCAGCTTTATTTTCATGGCAGTTCCTCCAAGTGGTACATAGATATTGTTCGCCCAATGGCGCTAAAACAGCGGGATGTTATGCTCGGCCCATATCCGCACCGTTTTCGTAGCTATAATGCCGTTGGCGGCGTGATCGCATCGCCCACAAGGTCAATCACTTTGGCAAAGCCGTCGCGGTTTGTTAGCGTGCTGCCAAGCGAGGTTACAACGCAGATTAATTTTTCCTTGCCTATCTCGTGTGCAAAGGTTTTTACAGCCGGCGGCAGCCCCCCCGCCCAAAGTGGGCACACAACGGCAATGCCGTCGTTTACGTCCGGCTTTTGATAGTCTATCGGCAGCAATTTCCCCCGCATTGCCGCAAAAGCGGCTTTTAAATAATTCAGCTTTCCTTGCCAGTTCTTATGGTCGTCAATGCGCCGCGCCGTGGTTTCATACTGCGCTGCAAGCTGCTCGGCAATCGCCTTGCTGCGTCCGGAACGTGTAAAATAATAAATCTGCATTGTTTCATTTCCTTTCTGTGTGTTGGCTTTCAGATAATGATACCATTGCAATGGTCAATTTCGTGCTGAATAATCTGTGCGGTAAATCCTTTAAAAGTCTTCAAGCGCACCGCAAAATCGCTATTTTGGTAGCGCACTTTTATGGTTTTATAGCGCCTTGTCGGGCGCGTGCCCTCTAGCGACAGGCAGGCTTCTTGCGTTTCAAACGGCTCGCCCGCTTTAATTATTTCGGGGTTAAAAAGCACCCTCTGCATCCCCTCGTCGTCTACCACGATGATGCACTTTTGCACGCCAATCATGTTGGCGGCAAGGCCTACGCAGCGCTCGGCATTGGCGGCGAGGGTGTCCATCAAGTCTTGCGCCACAGGCAAATCGGCAGCTGTGGCGGCTTGTGATGGCTGCGCCAAAAACGCCTCGTCATTGATAATTTCTCGGATCATCCCTATCCTCCAATATAATTTTTTATGCGATACTGGCAGTATACCAGCAAACTCAACCAGTCGCAAAGATTTATGCTATTTTGCAAATTTGCGTTTGATTATCTGTTCCAATAGTAGAGGCTGGATAAGCGGATACGTCCATTGCGTTGGCAACTCGTCAAATAATTCAATTTTTTCCATTTCAAGAGGGGGTAAATTTTCAAATTCAATGATATCCGCAAAGTATAGCATCCCAAATGTTTCTTCGGCATCTTTTTTAACAGAGTAGACACAAATCGGCTCTAAATGATATTTTATTGCACCTGTTTCTTCCCAAAGTTCTCTTTTAGCCGTTTCATAGATAGGCTCATTTTGTTCTCTGTGTCCGCCCGGAAATTCATAGGTATTCCGCTCTTTATGTTTGCAAAAAACCCATTTTCCGTTATGCTTTGAAACAATTACCGCAAATTTAAACAGCGCATCTTTTGCACACTCATAGAAATTTACATCTACCATTTTTAGAGCCTCCTTTTATAGGAATAGTTTTATTTCAATTATAGCACAGTTCAACGATAAAAAAAGGCCTATCTCTTTTAACGAAAGATAGGCCTTTTTATGGCGGACAGGGTGGGATTCGAACCCACGTACGGTTGCCCGTAACCTGATTTCGAGTCAGGGCCGTTATGACCACTTCGATACCTGTCCATACTATTTCACCGCATATCGCTGCGGCGCTTTACTATTATAGCAA
>JAGPHI010000122.1 GCA_018055565.1 Oscillospiraceae bacterium
ATGCGATGGCGGCGTTTTAGCGCTGGTTTTCTTTTAGCCAATCCGCAACAATGCGGTGTTCGTCGAGATACAGGGTTACGCCGTCGATTACTTGATAATCCTCGTGCCCTTTGCCAAGCAGCATCAGTACATCGCCATCCGAAAGCATTTCAAGCGCCTTGCGCAGCGCCGCGCGGCGCTCCACTTCGGCAAGATAGGGCTTGCCGCCTGCATCCAGCAGCGGTGTTATCTCCCCTATTATATCATATGGATTTTCTTTGCGCGGGTTATCCGAGGTTAAAATAATAAAATCTGCATAGCGCATAACCGCATCGGCCATTAACGGCCTTTTTTTGGCATCGCGCTCGCCCGCACAGCCAAACAAAACCAAAAGACGGTTTTCGGCAAAGGGGGCGATGCCGGACAAGACCTTTTCAATTGCATCGCCGGTGTGTGCGTAATCGCAAAGCACGGTATAGGCCCCGTGATACAGCACCTCGCAGCGCCCGCGCACGCCCACGCTTGCCGTAAGCGCCGCCGAAACTGCATCGGCAGAAAAGCCCAGCGCCACTGCCGCTGCCGCCGCGCTAAGTGCATTATGCACCGAATATTCGCCCGGCATGGGGAAAGACATGCGCTCGATAAAGCCTGTGCCCACCATCACAAATTGCACGCCCGCCGCAGACAGGCGGATATCGCGCGCGGTGTAATCGGCAGTATTGTCGCTTGTGGAATAGGTAATGGTGGGCATATGCGGCAGCTCGCTTACTAAGCGCCGCCCATAGGCATCGTCTATATTAACCACCATTGTTCCCGCCTGTGCAAACAGGCTTTTTTTGGCAAGGTAATAATTTTCAAAGGTTTTATGATAATCCAAATGGTCTTGCGTTAGATTGGTGAATACCGCTACTTCAAAATACAAACCCCAAAGGCGCAATTGGTCGAGCGCCTGGCTGCTGGCCTCTAACACCGCAAAGGTGCACCCTGCCGAAAACATGCGCGCCATGAGCGCGGCTAAATCCCACGGCTCGGGCGTGGTGTATTTAGCGGGAATCTCCAGCTGGTCAATTTCGGTGTGAATGGTACCGATCAGCCCTGCCTTATGGCCTGTTTTTTCCACAATTTCTTTAATTAACGTGGTTACGGTGGTTTTGCCATTGGTGCCCGTTACCGCCACAAGACGCAGCTTGCGTGATGGGTAATCGAAAAACCGCTGGCAAAGCTCGGCATAGGCTTTGCGCGTATTTTGCACCACCACTTCCCCTTGTATGCCGAGCGCGTGGTCGGTAACAATGACCTTTGCGCCCGCAGCAAGGGCATTGGCGGCAAAATCATGCCCGTCGCTTGTAAGGCCTCTTGTGCACACAAAAACTGCATTTTCCGCAACACGGCGGGAATCCTGCGTGACTAGCGCCGCCTCGCCCACGGGCAAAACGCCTGTAAAAGCAATGTTTTCAAACAAAGTGGTAAATTGCATCGGTACAACCATTCCTTTCTCGGAAGAGCCTTATTAATCTTCAGGCACCACAGTGGTGTCGTGGAAGTTTACGGTAATTAACGTGCCCTGCTCCACCTCGGTTTCGGCGGGAATGTTTTGTTCGGCTGCCAGCACCATGCTGGGGCGGCCATTAATCGCGCCTTTTGCTTTGATATTTAGGCCTGCCGCTTTCAGCTTTTCGGTGGCGGCGGCCACGGTTAAATCCTTTGTATCGGGCACGATGACACGCGCGCCCACGGCATCGGGGTCGGTGTATAAAACCACTGTAGAGGTGCGCGGCAGCAAGGTGTTTGCCGCCGGATACTGATAGGTTACTGTGGCACCCGTGCCGATGATATGCGTGTTAAAGCCCATTTCTTTCAGCTTTGCGTCGGCCTCGCCAATCGGCGCGCCCACGGTGGCAGGGGTAATATTGTCGGCCTTTTTCAGCTCTTCCTCGGTATATTGCGGCTCCACGCCCAAATACGGCATGGCTTCCTCGATAACATCACGCACCACCGGCCCCGAAAGACGCGCGCCGTAAGAAGAATTGGTGGGGCTGTGCGGCTCGTCAAGAAAAACCAGCACGACGATTTCGGGGTCGTTTGCGGGGGCAAAGCCTACAAAAGACGCAATGCGCTTGCTGGGGTCGGGGTCGTTCAGCTTTTGGCTGGTGCCCGATTTACCGCCCACGCGATAGCCCGGCACATACGCGCTGTTGCCGTGGCCGCCGGGTAAATTTACGCTGTCCTCTAAAAGCTTGCAAATGGTTTTGCTGGTTTCCTCGCTGATAACTTGGCGCTTTACCTGCGGCGTAAGGGTTTTGATGATATTGCCGTTTTCGTCTAATATCTTGCTGACAACATGCGGCTGCACCAATTTGCCGCCGTTTACAGCGGCGCTGATGGCGGTAATCATAGAGATGGGCGTAACGGCGCTGGACTGGCCAAACGACGAGGACGCAAGCTCTACAATGCCCATGTTTTTCTCAGTATACACTTGGTTTTTTGCCTCGTCCTGCATGTCGATGCCCGTTTTTTCCATAAAGCCAAAGCCCTGCAAATAACTGCAAAATACATGTTGACCCATCATTTGACCCAAATTGATAAAATACGGGTTGCAGGATTTATCAAGGCCGCCCGCAAAATCCAGCGTGCCGTGCCCGCGCGTTTCCGCGCAATTCATCGGCTTTAAGCCCTCTACCACAGTAAACGAACCGTGGCAGCTGTATGACGTGTGCAAACTTGCTTTGCCGGAATCCAGCGCGGCGGAAGCCGTAATCACCTTAAACACCGAGCCCGGCTCGTAAATATCCTGCACCGCTTTGTTGCGGCGTTGATCCCAAAGCGCCTGCCCTTTTGCTTTTTCGCGTTCGGCTTCATCGGCAATGGCCGCAACGCTGGCGGCAATATTTTCGTCTGCAATCACAAACGGCTCGTTTAAATCAAAATCCGGCATTGTTGTGCAGGCCAAAATAGCGCCGGTTTTGGGGTTCATTGCAATGCATACACCGCGATTGGCCACGTTGTGCTCTTTCACGGCGGAAAGCAGCGTTTTTTCGGCAGCGTGCTGAATGTTTTCGTCTATGGTAAGCACAAGGCCGTTGCCGTTCACGGCGGGATACTCGGTTTTATAGCTGACATCGCTCATTTCATAGCCCAGCGCATTTTTGCCCGATACAATGCGCCCGGGTGTGCCCTTAAGCTCGTCGTTATACATCAGCTCTAATCCCATTACGCCGTCGCCGTCCACATTGGTAAATCCAATTACCGTGGAAGCAAAATTGCCGTAGGGATAATAGCGCTTGGAGTCCTGGCGCAGCGTAACGCCCACCACATAGCCCAGCTGGTCATCCTTAGCGCGCGTTTCGTTTTGCGTTGCGATACTTTCGTTGGTGGTTTTAATATACTCGCGCAGGGCATCTGCCATAGGCTTTTCTATTTTACGTTTTATCAGCTGGTAGTTTGTGTCGCTTTTTGCAAGCTTTTCATAAACAGCCGCTTGGTCCACTTCTAAGATGCGCGCCAAATCTGCCGAAAGCGCTGCAATATCGGTTTTGGCCTTTTTCATATCGCGCGGCGACACCTCTACCGTCCACACCGTGGAGCTGCGCGCAAGCTCTTTCATGTTTGCGTCGTATATGGTGCCGCGATTGGGCGTGATTACTTCGTCGCTAAGCTGTTGGTTGGCGGCGCTGGCACTATAATTATCTTTATCAATAATTTGCAATTGTACAAGACGGTATACAATTACGCCAAACGCAACAAGCGACACCGTAGCCACCACGGCGCAGCGCAGTATAACACTGCGGGAAACCGCGGATTGCGGCTGTTTTCTTTGCTGCATGTATATTCCTCCGTGTATCTTGTGCGTTGATAATGGCGCGGGGCAAAGCGCTTTTGCCATCCTTAAAGGATTGTGCAATGCAAAATATCGCCGCTTTGCTGTGTGCGCAATATAATACTTATTGTTTTAAGGCGCTATGTATTCCATAAAGCTCATTAAGCCTGTGCGCACTTGCTCGGCTTTTTTTTCAACCGCCTTTTCGGGGCGCACAATTTTGTTTTCGGCGGCAAGTGAAATATAGGTAATTTGTGATTTATCCATTTTGACAAGCCCTAAAAGAGAGGCTTGCATTTCAATGTTTTTCAAATTGGTTTTCATCTGCATCGCGTTAGAAAGATAGGTGTGCTCGCTTTTCAGCTCCACAAGCGCTTTTTGCGCGGTGTCGATGTCACGCGTAAGCTCGGTAACTTTGCTTTTGCTATAAAGATTGCTGCACACGAGCGAGAGCAAAATCGTTATCAGCGCAGCGGTTTTTACGCCTTTCAGCTTGAAGCGGCGCAATGCTTTTTTATCTGTGTTTTTTACTACGCGCATCTCTCGCGCGCTTGTTTGCGCACGGGATGCTTCGCGCGGGGCAAAGCGGTTTAAATCATAAGCGGTGTTTTGATCGCGCATTGCGCAGCCTCCTTTCTAAAAATTGGGTGCAGAAATCCAATGCACGCGCTTTGCGTGCGATTGGGGTAGGCATATTGGCCTTTTATCATTCTGTGCGCCGTTTGCGCTTGAATGGCAAAACAAATGGCTAAAGCTTTTCCAAAATGCGCAGCTTGGCGCTGCGGGCGCGGCGGTTATCGGTTTGCTCGTCGGTGTTTGCCTCTATTGGCTTTTTGGTAATCAGCTTTGCTTTGGCC
>JAGPHI010000123.1:0-1897 GCA_018055565.1 Oscillospiraceae bacterium
CGCGCTCGTCCATGCCCTCGTAATGCCCGCACACCAAAAGAATGCTTTGCTTTTGCGCCAGCTGCTTGCATTTTTCTTCGGTAAGCACAGCGCCCGCCGCCGTCATAAACACAATGTGCGGCCTTTGTTCGCCCTCGGCCTCGGCCTTTGCGATAATCGACGCGCAGCAATCGTAAATGGGCTGCGCTTGCATAATCATGCCGTGCCCGCCGCCATAGGGGTAATCGTCCACTTGCTTTTGTTTATTGGTTGTATAATCGCGAATTTGATGCGCCTTTATCGTGATATGGCCGTTTTTTTGTGCGCGGCCGATAATGCTTAATGCGGCATATGCATCGCACATTTCTGGAAACAACGTTGCTATGTCAATCTTCATCGTCATTTTTTCCTTTATTCGTAAACATGCCCTCGATGGGACGCACGGTAACAATGCCCTCTTGCGGCAAAATTTCGCCTAAAAACTCCGGCACCGCAGGGAACAAATGGGTTTCGCCTTTGGCATCTTTTATCGTGTAAATATCGTGCGCGGCAGGGTGTGAGATATCAATAATATTGCCATACACCACATCGGTGTCGGCGTTTTTCACCGTGGCGCCGAGTAAATCGTCCACAAAATAGCGACCTTTTGGCAGCTTGGCATCCTTGCGCGCAAAATACACGGTTTTGCCGATATAGCCCCTTGCCTGCTCCACCGATGTTACGCCGTCCAGCAGCAATAGGCACATGCCCTTGTGCTCCCGCGCGCCCACAATTTTAACAGGTTTTTCGCCGTTTGCGCCCAAAAACAGGCGCGGCAGCTTTGCGATAAAGGCAGGGCCGTCACACCACGGATACAGCTTTAATTCGCCCTGTATGCCATGCGTTGTAACAAACTCGCCCGCTTCTAAATATTCTTTCATTGTTCGTTTAAATCCTTTATTATTTAATTTTTACACCCAGCAGCTTTGCCAGCTCGCATGCCTGCGGTGCAGACACCACTGCACCCGCAAGCTCTGGCCCCACAAAGATGCCGCCGTCGATGTTGCTGCTGGTAAAATCCACATCGCGCAAGCGTGTACCTGCCCACTCCACACTTTGCAAATCGCAGCTTGTAAACGCAAACGGCTTTGTGCGCACGGAAGAAAACACGCCCCCGCGCAAGCGGCATGCGTCAAACTGCACGTTTTTCAGGCCTGCTTCACAAAAATTGGCGTAATCGGCATTGCAATCGGTAAATGCCGCGTCATGCACCGACGCGCCGCAAAAGCGCGCGCCCGTAAGGCGGCAATTGCGAAATGTCACTTTATGCAGCGAGGCATCCGAAAAATCCACATTTTCAAAATCGCATCGGATAAACACCGCATCGTGTATCCATGCATGCCGAAACACCGCACTGCCAAAACGGCAGGCGGTAAAGCGGCAGCGCGAAACCTCTAGCTTATCGGGCTGCACGCCCACTGCATCGCCGTTTTCAAACGCATAGCCAGCAAGGGGCGCTTCGTCCAGCGCCGCCATAGACAGCGCCTCGGCAAGCGGAATGCCCATCTCTAAATTTAGGGGTAAATCGGGCGCGGCTATTTTCATTTGCCGCTATGTTTGCGCGCGATTAACAGCCCAATGCAGCTGAAAACAATCGCCGTTACAGACATCACTGTGCCCACAACGCCTAAAATAAAACCAACCAATCGAAACGCTCCGCCTTTTTTCATAATTTGCATTCCTTTCCGGGGCGTTGCCCCATGCACTGCGCCGCCGCAAAACGCTTTATCGGCTATGCCGCCGCGCTTTATGCCGCCAAGCCTTGTGCAAACACATACGGATTCTCTGTTTGTATCATACCACTTTTTGCGAGAATTTACAATTCATGCGTTCACAATTTGCGTAAAATAAG
This sequence comes from Oscillospiraceae bacterium, assembly GCA_018055565.1. Lineage (GTDB taxonomy): Bacteria > Bacillota > Clostridia > Oscillospirales > Ruminococcaceae > JAGPHI01. Next base: position 1,871 of record JAGPHI010000123.1, read on the forward strand.
GTATAATAACTGCGTAGCAGTTATTAT
>JAGPHI010000123.1:1997-4650 GCA_018055565.1 Oscillospiraceae bacterium
CCGCCAAGCCTTGTGCAAACACATACGGATTCTCTGTTTGTATCATACCACTTTTTGCGAGAATTTACAATTCATGCGTTCACAATTTGCGTAAAATAAGGTATAATAACTGCGTAGCAGTTATTATACCTTATTTCCCCCATTTAGATGCTTGGGGATGCGCAAGTATACCATATCCGCAGGATGCAGTAATCTGATTTGTAAGGGATTGTTGATATGAATCGCGAACATGCAAAACAAGCCAAGCACATTCTTGCTACCGCTTTGCCTATCATTCGCAGCGGGCGGCAGCGTTATGGCGCGGCCGTGCTGGTAATGGCGCCCATGTTTACCGCCGAAAACAGCGGCGAGGGATATATGCAGCGTGTAGCCGCCATTGACGGCGAGATTTTGCAAAACCGCTTTGCGGTATATGTGGATTTTGAAACCAAAAACGAAAACCCCACGCTTGTGCAAATTGGCCAGCGGCATTTGCACATCACCTTTCCTGCGCATGTGCCTGTTTTTGCAAAAGCGGCGCTGCGCCTTGCCAAAGCATGCGGCCTTTTATACACACACAGCGTGATGCGCGCTATGGCAGATATGGTAGGGCGCGATATCCACCGCCTGTATACAGCACGGGGCATCACAAAAATTTGGGACGTGCACGGCTGTGTGCCAGAGGAATTTGCGCTTGCAGACAATTACTATGAAGCGCAAAACGCGGGCGAGGCCGAGGCGCTTTTTATCGAGCAATCGGACATTATTATCACCGTAAACCACGCCATGTGCCGCCATTTGGAAGAGAAATATCGCACCGTGCTGCCAAACGCCATTACGCTGCCCATCTTTAGCCCCGCAAAAGCCGATTTGATGGCGCTTTTGCAGCGCAAGCCCGATTTTGCAAAGCCGATATGCGTATACGCAGGCGGCTTGCAGGCGTGGCAAAATATTCCGCTGATGCAGGATGTGGTGGCGCAAGCGGGCAATGCGTATCAATATAAAATCTTTGTGCCAAAGCCCGCAGAATACACGGCGCTATGGGGCGCGCGCGTTATGCCCGCGCAATGTGAAATTGCCACCAAAACGCCCGCCGAGGTTTTACAGGAATACGAGCGCTGCCATTTTGGCTTTGTGCTGCGCGATGCCATCACGGTAAACCGTGTTGCCTGCCCCACTAAGCTGATTGAATATCTGCAATATGGCATTGTGCCTGTGCTGAAAACCGACGAAATTGGCGATTTTAAAGCGTTTGGCATGCGCTATATCACTTACGAGCGCTTTATGCAAGGGCAAATATGCGAAGCGGATTACCGCGCAATGGCAAGCGAAAACATGCTTGTGCTGCAAAAGCTTTTGCAAGCGCATGACGAGGGCTGCGCCGCGCTTTTGCAGCGCATTGCCGAATTGACAAAACGATAGAAATGAGGAAAGCGATGAACGCGCTGTGGTTTAAACTGAAATGGTTTGTAAAATATCGCGCAATGCTGCTGTTTCACGATAAAAGCGAAAAAAACGTCGGCCTTGTGGTAAACAGCTTTAACAAGGGCGGCCTTGAGCAAATGGTGTTAAGCTTGTATCGTGCATATAAGGCGCATGGCTGGAACGTGTATATCTTATCCGCGTTTAACGATGCGCCGCTTGCGCGGGAGCTAGACGATTTGCGCGATGTGTATATTTTTAATAATAGCCCTGAACAATTGATTGCCTTTTGCTATCAAAAGCACATCAATGTGCTGCATTATCATTATAATACGCTGCTGATGCGCGCAGCAAAGCAAATGGGCATCAAGGTGCTGTATACGATGCACAATGTGTATAGCTGGTTTACAAACGATGAGTTTGCCGCTTATGCCGCGCGCCTTTGCAAGGCCGATTGCATTGTAGCCGTGTCGGACTATGTGAAAGCGTATTACGTAAAGCGCGCAGCTTTATGCGCGGGCAGTGCGCTTGCCACGGGGAATGTGATTGCCATTCCAAACGGCGTGGATTTTGCACAGCTGGATGTACAGCCAAACGCCCCGCACCTTACGCGCGCCGCCTTAGGCATTGCCGAAAACGCAAAAACCATTGTGTTTGTGGGCTCATTTAACCCTGTTAAGCATCAAATTGGCATGCTGGGCGTGATGGAAAAGCTGGTTTTGCGCCACCCCGAAGCCATGCTTTTATATCTTGGCAACACCGATAATACCGCCTATTTTTCTGCGTTTGAAAAGGCACTGGCCGCTTGCGGCGCAAAGGCAAATGTGCGGCTATTGGCGCATATCGACAATCGCTACATGGGCCATTTTCTGCGCGAGTGCACAGATATCTTCACATTGCCCACCTTGCAAGAGGGCTTTGCGCTTTCCTCGTTAGAGGCGGTGTATGCGGCGAAGCCCGCCGTGATTACCGAAACAGGCGGTGCGGAATGCCTGCGGCAATACAAATCCTGCATCGTGGTGCCCGCCGCCTATGCGGACATCGTTACCACCGACACAAGCGAAATGAACCGCCTTTCTTTGCAAACGGAAAACCGAAACACCGATGCATTGGTGAATGCGTTTTGCGAGATACTGGAGCATTTAGACGAATACAATGCCGAAGCCGCCATCAGCGCACAAGCCGTAAGCGCCTACAGTGTGCAGCGCATGACAGACGAATAAATCCGCTTAATAGAGCAATAAACAGTGCA